>NZ_JAEDAM010000068.1 GCF_018420025.1 Candidatus Vampirococcus lugosii
ATTAATTTACCATCCAAACAAATATCAGAGGTACCAAAAAACCAAATTAATAATACTTTATTCTTTTTTCATTTTTTTAAAAATTTATTTAAAATAAATATATCTATATATAAATAAAAAAATTATATTACAAATATTTTTTATATTAATTTAATATTTATAAAGTTTAAAATATTAGTAATTTAAAAATCTTGAAAAAAGTATTAATTTCTTTATTATAAAAAAGTTATATATTTTTAATAATATAATTAATTGAAATGAATAAAAATAAATTTTATATCACAACTACCTTACCTTATGTAAATGCAACTCCTCATATAGGACATGCATTGGAATTTATACAAGCTGATATTATAGCAAGATATAAAAGAAAAAAATTATGAAAAGAAAATGTTTTTTTTAATTTATGAACTGACGAACATTGATCAAAAATTCACCAAAAATCACAAGAAGAATGAATTAGTACTCAAGAATTTGTAGATAAATATTCAAATCAATTTAAAGATTTTTGTAAAAAATTTGATATTGAATATGATTTTTTTTATAGAACTTCTGCTGATTATCATAAAAAACATGTTTACAAAATATGGAATCATTGTTTACAAAAATGAGATATTTACAAAAAAAAATATTCTGCAAAATATTGTGTAGGTTGTGAAGAATTCAAAACTGAAAAAGATTTGATAAACTGAAAATGTCCTATTCATCAAAAAGAATGTATAACTATAAGTGAAGAAAATTATTTTTTTGCTATTAGTAAATATAAAGAAAAAATGCTTGAATATTTGGAAAAAAATCCTAATATACTTAGTCCTAAATCCAAAATTAATGAACTAAAAAATTTTGTAAAAGATATTCAAGATATTAGTATTTCTAGAAGAAAAGAAAAAATGCCTTGGTGAATAGAAGTCCCAAATGATAATGAACAAGTTATTTATGTTTGGTTTGATGCTTTGACAAATTATATATGAACTATTGATTATGCTAGTGATAAAAATAATTTTGAACAATGGCGACCTTGAATACAAATTTTTGGACCAGATAATTTAAGATTTCAATGATGAATTTGGCAAGGAATGTTGGCAGGTGCTGATTTGGATTTCTCAAAAAAACTTTTGATGCACGGCTATATTCTAGACTGAAAATGACAAAAAATGTCAAAATCTCTCTGAAATGTTGTTTCTCCTTTTGAGCAATTGGAAAAATATTGATCTGAATATATTAGATTTTATTTATGAGCTTATTTAAATACTTTTTGAGATTGAAATTATCAAGAAGAAGAATTAAAAGATGTAATTAATTCAAGATTAGCTGATAATTTTTGAAATTTATTGAGTAGAGTTGTAAATTTGGCAAATAAAAAATGAGTAAAAATTAATGATTTTGAAAAAATTGAAAATGAATTTAAAAATAAAGTTGATAATATCAAAAAAAATACTTTGAATTTGATGGATAATTTTGAATTATCTTCTGCTTTTAATGAAGTTCACAAACTAGCGATTTTGGGTAATTGATATATTAATGATATAGCCCCTTGGGAAAAAAATAAAGATCAAAAACAAATTCAAATTTGTTTGAATAATTTATCTTATTTACTTTCAATCTTGATAGATTTGTATGAACCAGTAATTCCTAAATTTTGTTATGAAGCTAAAAAAAGCTTGGAAAATATAGAAAAAATTGTTTTATTTAAAAAATTAGATTAATTTACAAATGGGAAAAACAACTTTATGAATAATATTGGATCAAAAAAATAATAAAATACTTTTGTGTATGAAAAAAAGATGATTTGGAGAATGACTTTGGAACGGACCTTGATGAAAACTTGAAAAAGAAGAAAATATAAATGATTGAATAATAAGAGAAACTTATGAAGAAACATGATTAATTATTAAAAATGAAGATTTGGAAAATTTTGGAGTTTTACATTTTTATTTTAATAATAATTCAAATTGGGATCAAGATGTATATTTATTTGTAATTAAAAAATTTGCTTGAGAATTGATAGAAACTGAGGAAATGAAACCTAAGTGGTTCAATATCGAAGATATACCATACAATCAAATGTGGGAAGATGATATTATCTGGTTGCCAAAAGTATTAAATTGAGAAATTGTAGAATATGATTTCATATTTTGAGATAATAACAAAATGATAAATTATAAAAAATATTAATATAAAAAATTAACTTCAAAAAGATTTGAAATTTTACAGTTTATTATTTATAATAAAGCTTATTATATTTTTATATAAAATATATATTATAATGTATAACAAATGATATGAACAAGTTTTGGAAAATTTAAAAAAATCTTTGGAATATAAAATATATTCAATTTTTTTGTTTGATAAATTTGAAAAAGATGAAATTATAAAATCTATAATTACTATAAATGATGTTAATATTTTATATAATATAGAAATAATGCTTGATTCTGTATTAAGTTCATTATGAAAATTTACAAATAAACTTATAGATTCTTTTGATGAAAATGAATTACAAGAATTTAAAAAATCTTTATCTATTGATTTAATACAAAAATCTAAATCTGAACAAAAAAATCTTTTGGAACAACTTAATATTGATTTAGATAAAGAAATAAATATATAATAATTATTTTAATTAATTACAAAAATAAAATGTCATTCTCAGAAAATTTTGATAATAATTTGGAATCTAATGAAGTAATTGAAGATATTGTATCTCAATGATTAATTTGAGATAAGTCTGGTGATATATTAAAATCTAAATCTAAAGATTTGGAAAATGATCCCGAATTTTTGGAGATTAAAAATAAAATATCTGAATTAAAAAAATATATAAAAAATAATGATATAAAATAATAAAATAAAGATTAAGATTTTACTTTAAATATACAAATTTAATCATTTTATATAAATTAAATAAACTAATAAATATGTACCAAAAATTAATTGAAAATATGAAAGAATTAAAAAATTTATGAAATATGCAAGCAATTTTGATTTGGGATATGGAAACTTATATGCCAAAATTAGCGAGTAATGATAGATGAGAAGTATTGGCAAGTTTAGCAAAAATTGAACATGAAAAATTGATTGATGAAAATTTATTTTCTTTAATTAAAGACTTAAAAAAAGATAAAAATCTTGATAAAAAACAATCTCAAAATGTAAACATAATTTATAATGATATACAAAAAATTAGAAAATTACCAAGCAAATTGGTACAAGATATAGCAATACAAGAAGCTAGAACTTCTAGTGCTTGGAAAAAAGCAAGAGATGAAGAAAATTTTGATATTTTTGCTGAAGAATTTGAAAAGTTTTTGAAACTTAGAAAAGAACAAGCTGAATATATTTGATATGAAAATAATATTTATGATTTCTTTATAGATAAATTTGATCCTTGAACAAAAACAAATGATATAGAAAATATTTTTTCGCAACTTAAACCAAAACTTTTAAAATTAATCTCAAAATTATCAAATTCAAATTATACAAAACAAATTGATAATATTAAATTTGATTCACAAAAACTTTTTGAATTATGTAAAGAGTTATTGAAACAAATTTGATACAATTTTGATAATTGAAGACTTGATATATCTACTCATCCTTTTACTATTCCACTTAGTGCAAATGATGTAAGAATTACTACTAGAACAAAAGCTTGATCCATTACAGATAGTGTTATGAGTACTATTCATGAAATGGGACATGCAATTTGTGAATTATGAACAAATAAAAATGATATATGATTACCATCATGAGAAATTAGATCTCTTGCTATTCATGAATCTCAAAGTATGATTTGGGAATTATACATTGCCAAAAATCCAGTATTTTGGAATACTTTCTTTCCTCTATTAAAAAAATTTTTTCCAAATGAATTATCAAATATAAATCAAAATGATTTCATAAAAGAATTACATTATGTAAAACCAAGTTTAATAAGAACTAGTGCTGATCAACTAACTTATCATATACATATAATTATTAGATATGAAATTGAAAGATTATTGCTTGATAACAAAATAAAAGTTAAAGATATGCCACAAATTTGGAATAAAAAATATAAAGAATATTTATGATTAGAAGCAAAAAATCTTAAAGAATGAGTTTTACAAGATATACACTGGTCTCAAGCTGAATTTTGATATTTTCCTACTTATTCATTAGGTAATATGTATGCATCATGGATATATCAAAATCTTGATAAAGATTTATGAGGTGTAGATAAATATATTGAAAATAAAGATTTTGATACAATTATTTGATGGTTAAATAAAAATATTCATCAAAAATGAAGTTTAGAATCATCTTTAAATATTATAAATTCATTATCTAAAGATAATTTTGATATAGATTTTTATATATCTTTTATGGAAAATAAATATAAATCATTGGATTTAATAAATTAATAAAAAAAATAAATATCTTGATGTTAAGAAGAACTATAATTAATCTTTAATTACATTAAGATATTTTTTTATCAAAAAATCCTTGATTTAAACTCATCTTTGTAAACAAAAAATAGTTAGTTTTGTAGTGGCGAGTATTGTTGTATTTTCTCTTGAAATTATGATTTTTTTTATTATATATAAAATATATTATTTTTTATCTTTTATTATTTTAAGTGGTAATAATTATAATATGTTTATTAAAAAAAGTACTCGCAAATATAATTGAAAAACTTATATCACTCATTATCTTGTTGAATCTTTTAGAGATAAAGATACAAAAAAAGTAAAACATAGAAATATAGCTAATCTTTCTGAATTACCTCCAAAATCTTTATTAGCTCTTAAAGAATCTCTTAATTGGAATACTTCTAATGTTAGTAAGCACAAAATAGAAGATTTGGAAGTTATTGGAACGAAACAATATTGAAGTATTACTATTTTTCAAAAAATATTTGACAATATTTTTTGAAAAATAATTTGAAAAAAAATGTATAGATTATGCAATGGATTATATTTACAAATTTCCTAAAACAGAATCACAACTTAAAACTCAATTATTTAAAAAATGATATAATGATAAAGAAATAGAAATAACAATAACATTACTTAAATCTAAAAATTATCTAAATGATAAAAATTATTGCGAAATTTATTTCAATTCAGAATGTGT
>NZ_JAEDAM010000069.1 GCF_018420025.1 Candidatus Vampirococcus lugosii
CATTTTTGAGAAGAAGAATACAAAGAACTTGCAAAATATAGTGAAGAAATAGGTATAGATTTTCTTTCTACTCCTTTTGATTTAGATGCAGTTGATTTTTTAGATCCTTTGATGAAATATTTTCTTTTTTAGCTATATCATAGTAGTTTACTCCTATTTCAGCTATTATATAAGGTGTTTTTATCATAATAATATTTATAATTTATTTAAAATATCTAAGAATTTATTTATTCAATTTTCAAGATTATAAGAAAGCATTTTTTTATTTATTACTTTTCTTTCATCATAATTAAATATAAGATTTTTTATCTCTTCTTCAAGTTTAGTTTTATCTATAAAATTCACAAGTCAAAGATTTTTGATACATCAAGAAAAATTTGAAAAAGTATGATGCATTTCTTGTTCATTTTGAGATATAGAGATTGTAGGAACTCATATACAAGTTATCTCATAAATTGTTCTTCCATTACTTGTAAGCATAATATCTGCATTTTGTATTACTTCTCACATATTCGATATATTTTCAAGTATTTTTATATTTTGTTTTCATTTTGTTATATTTTCTAGTTTTTTTTTATGAGAATATCAAGGTCATAGAATTATATTTATATTTCAATTATAATTTATATTTTCAAGTGATTGTAAATATATACAAGTAAGATTATTTGGATCTGTTCAACCACAACTTATAGTTATATTTTTTACATCTTTTGTTATTTTTTTCTTTTCTTGATTTATAATATCATCTCTAAGTATTATATATTTATGTCCATTTAGTATATTTTCTTTATCATCAGTAAATTCATAAAGTTCATTTATAGTAAAATCTGCATAATTTTTTCATTCTCATAAATCTTCAAAATTTATAACTTTTAGTTCATTTTCTTTCAAACTATCAATATATTTTTTTGAAGTATCAAGTATATCATTTATTATTATTTTTATATTTTTTTCTTTTAAAAATTTTATTAAATATTCTTCATTGTCATATTCTATAATTTCATAAAAATTTTCATTTATTATTTTTTTTGCAAGGTTATTTCATTTTTTTGTAAAAAATGTTGGCTTTGTATTTAGGTTTAATGCTATATGTAATTGTCTATATATATGTCATAATCAAGTTTTATTATTTCAAATTACATTTATAGCAATATTTTTTTGGTTTAATAAACTTTCAACATTCACCCAGTCTGCATAAGTATCTATATCAGTAGATTCTTGCTCTCATGTTATCACAAAATCACAAGAGTTTATATTTATTCTTGTGTTGTTTGTTAGAAAATAATCTTTTTTAACTCATATGATTGCTCAAGTTTCTACATATTTTTTTGGTAAAAATTGCCTATTAACTCTTTTTTCAAAATCTGCAATTATCTTTCAATTTTCTTCTTTCCAGTAAAGATGAGTTTCTTCTCTTAGACTCATAAAAGAATCCTTTCAACTTTCTATAAAGTTTTTAATAGCTTTTTCTATAGTTTTTAACTTTATCAAAGGTGATGTTGGTTGAAAAGTTATTATATAATCATAATTATTATATTTTTCACATACATCAAATATTACGGGATCCAAAGGAGTTGCATCATCTGATAAACTTTCTGGTCTATTATGAATAATTATTTCTTTACTTTTACAATTATTTTTTATTTCTTCACTTTCAGTAGTTAAAACTATATCATCAATTATTTTTGATGATTTTAAATTATCTATTGTATAGTGTATAAGAGGTTTTCAATTAAGAGGTTTTATATTCTTTTTTGGAATTCATTTACTACTTCATCTTGCCGGTATAATTGCAAGTATTTTTTTGTTATTGTACATTATATATAATATTTAGTAGAGTCAAAACATAACACTATTATAACATTTTATTTGTAAAAATCAAACTTAATTATTATTTAATTTGAAATATTTTTAAAATTAATTATAAGAAAGTAGATTGTTTTTTTACTAAAACGACATTATATATACAAAAATATACCTAATATGATAAGATTTAGTTTTTAATAGTGATAATATTAATAAATTAATTAGACAAATTGCTTATAGAACAAATGCATATAAGATGTGGACATATTTTATTGAAAAAAATCATATTGTTTTATTGAAAAATAAAAAATCTATATGTTTCTTAGTACCTAAAGTTGCAAATACTTCAATAAGTTTTGCATTAGCTGATATCTTAGATATTGATACTGAAGGTAAAAGTATAAGAAAAATATTACCTCGCATACAAAAGCAAGAAGTTACAAAAAATTACAATAACTATAATAAATTTTTATAAACTTTTCCAAAGAACTTGACAGATAAAAAAATATTGTAGAAAAAATAATATAGACAAATCTCTTTCTTTTATGGAGGAAGCAAATTTTCCAAATATTTTAAGTAAATATTTTTGAAGCAAATCAAAAATTGTTATAAGTATTAGAACAAATATTAATAAAAAGTCTTGATTATATAAAAAATTAATCAAATTTTTATACCCAAAAGCAGATTTTATAACACCAATAGTTAAGGAATGATCTCAAAATCTTATACAAAACTATTGAATTAATCCTAAAAGAATTCAAAATATATATAATATGTTTGATATAAAAGTAATACAAGAAAAATCAAAAGAAGATTTATGAGACTATCAAGAATTGTTTAATAACTGAAAATATACATTTATAAATATATGAAAATTTATCAATGCTAAAAATCAAAAACTTTTACTTAATGCTTTTGATAAATTTCATCAGAAAAATCCAAATACTCAACTTATAATACTATGAGATGGGGAATTAAAAGAAGAATTGAAAAATCAAAGAAAATCTTTATCTTCAAAAGAAGACATTTACTTTTTATGAGTTCATGAAAACCCTTATAAATTTTTGGCAAATTCTGATGCTTATATAAGTAGTAGTAGTTGGGAATGAATGGGTAGAGTTTTGGTAGAAGCTATGGCTTGTTGACTATCTATTATTTCTACTGATCATCCTACATGAGCAAAAGAAATTATGAAAAAAGATATTCAAAGTTTTGAAATGGTAGATTGAGTAAGTAAAGATAAATATTGAATATTAGTTCCAGTAGATGATGAAAAATCTTTAACTCAAGCAATGCAAGATTTGTATGATGATAAAGATTTACAAGGACATTATAGTAAACAGTCAAAATTGAGAGCAAAAGATTTTGATGTTGAAAATATTATAAATGAATGGGAAAATGTTTTATAAATAAATTATACTTGATTTATAATATTTTTTTTATATAATTCAGTTATACTTTATTAATATAACAAAATAATTATGACAGATAAATTAAAAGAATATATACAAAAAGTTATTATAAGACAAAAATATTTAAAAGATTTAGAAAATTTTTGTTTTGCTCCATTTATAAAAATTATTGTATGAGCAAGAAGAGTTTGAAAAAGTTTTTATCTTTTTTCTATTATAAAAAAATTATTAGAATTAAATAAATTAAAAGAAAATCAAATTTTTTATATAAACAAAGAATGGCTTGAATATGATGATATTCAAGATTATAAAGATTTAAATAATTATTTTTTGAAATGGAAAAAAGAAAATAAAGTATGAAATAATTTTTTCTTGTGAATTGATGAAGTGCAAGAAATAAAAGATTGGCAAAAATTTATACTTTCTATTTGGAGTAGTTATCCACAAAGTATTATTTTTATTACTTGATCAAATTCAAAATTATTATCAAAAGATATATGAACAAATTTAAGATGAAGATATATTTCCAAAAAAATTTTTCCTCTTTCTTTAAATGAATTTAGTTTATTTTCAAATAAAAATATAGATAACGAATTATTATTTGAATATATAAATTATTGATGATTACCTGCAATTAATTTTATTGATGATTTAAATATAAAATTAGAATATTTAAAATGAGTTTATAATACTATTTTTGTAAAAGATTTACTTGAATATGAAAATATAAGAAATACTAATTTACTCAAAAATATACATAAATTTTTATTTAAAGAATTTTGAAATTTGATTAATTCTAAAAATATTTCAAATTTTTTAAAAAAAGAAAATATAAAAACATCAATTGAAACTATATTAAATTATATGGAATTTAGTTTTAATTCTTTTCTTTTTGATGAAGTTAGTAGATATGATATTAGATGAAAAAAACTTTTTGAAATAACAAAAAAAATATATTCTTTTGATCTTGGAATAAGAAATAGTATTGTATGAATAAATTTACAAAATGATATTTGATGAATTTATGAAAATTTAGTTTATAATCATTTTATTTCAAATTGATTTAATGTATTTGTATGAATACTGTGAGAAAAAGAAATTGATTTTATAGCTGAAAAATCTTGAAAAAAAATATATATTCAAGTAGCTTATTTATTATCTGATGAAAAAGTTATTGATAGAGAATTTTGAAATCTTATGAAAATCAAAGATTGATGGGAAAAAATAGTTATTTCAAGTGATAATTTATTTGTAAATAATTATGAATGAATAAAACATTATAATATTTTGGATTGGTTGCAAAATATGGAATAATTTGATTTATTTTTTGAAATATATATATTAGTTGTAAGTTTTTAAACAGTTAAGTTTTATACAATGAAATTTTATTCAAAACTATTTAATTGTTTAGAAATATATATATAAATAATTTAATCTTGTATAAAATAAAAAAAAATATATATATAATATTTTATAAAATAATTTTTAATAATGAAAAATAATTTAATATATATTCACAATATAAAAGTTTATAAATATAATAAAACTTATTATACAAATAGAGCTTGGATATTTAATGAGTTTTCTAAAAATTATAATATAAAACTATATTGTAAAACTCAACTTGAAGCTATGAGTGTTTGAGTCGTTCCAATATGTGCTGATGAAGGTTGAACTTATAGAACAATAGATAATTATTATAATGGATCGTTATTCAAAAAACTTGATTAGAAAGCTTTGGCAAAAAATATTGATATGCTGTATGATAAACCTGAATTGTATGAGGATTTGAAACAAAATGCACTTAAATATATACAAGAGTTATCTTTGGAAAAACAAGTAAAGAAAATGAGTAAAACTATAAATAATTTTTATAATTTAAAATAAGAAAAATGAATATAATTAAAAAAATCTTTTCAAGATTATATATAGCTTATGAAACAATTTAAATCAGAAATAGAGAAAATAAATGATTTACTTCATAAACATAGTCTTATAGATCCAGAGATTGATTTAGTAAAATATTGGTGATATGATAAAATTTAGTATTAAATTATTCTCTAATCTTAACAACTTCTTTTTTAAGTTTTAGTAAACTTTTATAGTTAATTTTCTATCAACACTTTTATTAAAAATACTTGATTTTTTATCAATCCTATGGAAGTAAAGTATAGAAACAAAAAAGATGTTTATCTCATACCAGCTTGCTTGGTAAGTTTTATAAACCTTTAATTTTTTCTTGATTTTAAATATATAATCATTATATTTCTTTTAGTTGTATTTTTTAACCACTTATAGAAATGAAATATATAAATATTCAAAAAAACTAAAAGAATTAAAGATTTTTTCAACTCAAGATTTAAAATTACTTGATGATAATTATGATAAGTCAAAAATTTTTAAGTGGAAAAAAGCTTGATATATAAAATAAATTATAAGATGATATTATATATTATCTGATATTCATATAAATGAAAGTTTGCTTTATTTTGCATCAAATAAGATCTATCAACCAAGTTATATATCTTTGGAAAGTGCTTTTTCATACTATGGGATTATTCCTGAACAAGTATTTACTATAAATTGAGTAAGCACAAAAAAGACAAATTATTTTAAAACAGATTTTTGAGTATTTAATTATAAAAAAATAAATCCAAAACTATTTTTCTGATATAATATAATTTCTTTAAAAGAAAATAAAGTTCTTATTGCAAGTTTAGAAAAGGCTATATTAGATTACTTTTATTTGTATGATAATATAAAAAGCACTGTAGATTTTGAATATTTAAGATGGAACAAAGACATACTAAAAAAAAATTAGATATTGATAAATTAAAAAAATATTGAAGTTTAATTAAAATAAAAATTATAAACAAAAGAATAGATTTACTTCTTAAATATATAAATAAAAGATAATGAAAACTTAAAAGAAAAATTAAATGAATTTACAAAAAATCAAAACCTTGAAAAAATAGCTCAAGATGTAAAGCCTTTTTTAATAAATCAAGATGAGATATATAGAGTTATCAATTTTCAAGATTTTATTGATAGTTTAAAATAACCACTACCCTTTTTTTATCTTAACAACTTCTTTTTTAAGTTTTAGTAAACTTTTATAATTTATAATCAAAAATTATAATCAAAATATAGCAAAAGCTATCATCAAGTAAAATAAATTTTCATATCCTGCACTATCTGTATATTCAAAAAAGTTTCATTTCAAAACATATAGTATAGTTCATATACAAACAAAATATAATAAATTTCAAAATATAAATCATCTATAAAGTTTTATAGGGTTTTTCTTATATATGTAGATAAATGAAAATAAAAAGATTATAAAACAAGCTATGATACTTGATATAACTGCTCCATATACTCATATAAAAAGTATCAAAGCTCCATTTATGAGAATATTTACAAGTACAACAAAAGCTATTATCTTTACTCTATTTTTAGGTTTTCCATAAGCATTTATCACTACAAAATTTAACTGAAATAAGACTTTTAGAACCAAAAATAAAGCTATTATCACTTGCAAGAAATATAGTGTCTTGATAATCTTGAAATATAATTCATTCTTTTTTAAGAACTGTTTCAAAGCTAATATATGAATTTTTTTTAAGTTTTGTTGAAAGTTCAAGTTTG
>NZ_JAEDAM010000070.1 GCF_018420025.1 Candidatus Vampirococcus lugosii
CTAATCTAAATCTTAAACATTGTAATCTTTTTAATGATTTTCAGCTTTTTTCAGTTTTTTCTCTTAACTCTATTTCTTTTATTTTTTCTATCATAATATTTTCATTATTTATAAATATAAATATTATAACTATTCTTACTAAAAAAGCAAAATATTTTTAGTATAATACAAAACAAAGATTGTCAGAAGTTATGAAGCAAGTATGAAAAATACCAGAATCATTAAAAGAATTTGCAGAAAATATGAGACAAAACACAAATCCAAAAACAGTATTATTAACAGCAATAATTTTTTCATTATGAAGTGGAGTAGTAAATGCAAGTAAAAGTGGTCAAGATATATTGGATCAAGCTATATCTTCATGAGATTCAGAATGATTTGTAGTGCAAATGTTTGAAAATAAAGATTATAAAGAATTGAAACAATTGGCAAGTATATTATGATTAGATCCAAATTTGATAAGAGATTGTCAGCAGTATGAGAATCTCTTGGATGAGATGAATTGTAATGTTGACAAAACAGACAAAAAAATAAAATGATTATATGAGTATCTGAAAAAAGACAAGAAAGATTAAGAGCAGAAAGAGAACAGTTAGGCAACATCTAATTTTTGTTTTACTGAAATATCATCTTGAATACTGAAAATCAGCGAAACCAAAAACTTTTTTTGCCCTATTCGGGCAATTTTGGGGGGAGAAAAAGGAATAAGGAAAAATGATTTTTAGAAAAAGTTGAATTTAAAACAAAAATTAGTATAAAATCAATAGTTTTATTTTTTAATTTTAAGAACATTGTTTACAAAGCTTTGAATAATTGAGAGGTTGAGTATGTTTGAAATAACATAAACAAATCTCAAAAAATTAATTTTAAAGAAGTTGAAACTTCTTTACTTGAAAACAGAGTTTCAAGAGTTAAAAATGAAAAAATGTTTTTGCATATTGCAAATATAGACAATACTATATTTCAAGCAACTGTAGAATATTTTGTTAAATTATGAGTAAAATGGACTAATTTACCACTTACAACTCTTATGATATCTTCTCCATGAGAAGTATATGCATGACAAAAATTAGATTATACAACAGATACTTTACCAATTGAACTTCCAAATTGGTTTTGAAATGATAGAAGAATATTTTTATCTGAAAGTTCTCAATTTTACTTAGAGTTACAATTACTTATAAAATGATTAGATCAAGTTTTTAGTATCTATAATTCTTTTAGAAAAGAAAAATCTGATGCAACACATTTATCTGAATTTCAACATATAGAGTATGAATGAAAAGTTGATTCAGAATGAAATATAGAAGTTTTTATGTGATTATTTGAAAATATTTTCAATTTTTTAGTAAAAAATAACAGAGAGGATTTACTATTTTTCTTATCAGAAGAAGAACTAAAAAATAAAATTGATTTAGTAAATAAATGATCTACAAGAATTTGATTTAGAGAAGCTTTAAATTTACTTTACAAGGAAACTTGAGATGAAAAATATAAAGACTTTAGTTTAAAAAACTTTTGAACTTGGGAGGAAGTAAAATTAACAGAAATATTAAAAAGTAATGTAATTGTTGAAAAATTTCCAATGTTACAAATTCCTTTTTATCATGCTATAGCAAAAGAAGAAATTGATTGAGTTCCAGTTGCAAAAAATGCAGATTTTATACTTTATTGATTTAGAGAAACTATTTGAGCTTGAGAGAGAATAAAAGATAAAAATGTTTTACTAAAAAAAGCTGAAATATTTAATCTTCCAGAAAATGATTATTTGCCATATTTACAAACAAGAGATTTTTGAGATTATGAAGTAACTAGTTGATTTTGAATGTGATGGCAAAGACTTACTCAATGGATTACAAACCAACCATATATCTATGAAGCAACTGTTTTTCCAAGAACTCATTTAGTTCCTAATCCTTAAAAAGTAAAATTATTTTATTTATTAATTATAATATTATGAAAAAAGATATTCTTACCAGTTTCTTTGATAAGTATTCAAAAAATGTTGATAATGCGGATAGTTTAGGTTTTTGGAAACTGTCAGATGCGATTATTGAAAGTATTATACAGAAACATATTGATAAATTGTATGATTGAAAAGAATTTATGATATTGGATGCATGATGTTGAACAGGAAGATGGATCAAGAAAATTATAAATAAAAATAAATGAAAAAAAATTAAGTTTATTGCTTATGATTTATTTGATAGTATGTTAAATAAAGCAAAAGAAAATTTACAATGATATGATAATGTTAAATTTATAAAATGAGATTTACAAGATATAAATTTAATTGAGGATAATTCAATTGATTTGTGTATTAGTATTTATAGTCCTATAAGCTTTGTTGATAACTCAAGTTTAGTTATTTGACAAATTAAAAAAATTTTAAAAATTAATTGAGAAGCTTTAATTATGTGACATGCTTTTCATAATGCTATTGATTCAAAAATCAATAATTATATGGCTGATAAAGAAGAATTGTCTAAATTAAATAATGAACAACTTGTAAAATGGAATGATATGTTACCTTATTTAAATACATATAGTATTGAAACTTTTGAAGAACTATGAAAGCAAAATTGATTAAATTGTGTATGATGATATTGAGTTACTATATATTTAAAACCACAAAATGAAGATTGGGATCCTAATAATTCTCAAAAGAGTAAAATATCTTTGAAACTAGAAGAAGATAAAGATTTTTTTAACGAAATATATAGTTTAGAAATGGAAAATAATTCTAATAAAACTCTTGTAAATAGAGGTTTAAATATTTTAGCTTTTTATAAGAAATAAAATATTATAAATTTAATTATTAATATATAAAATATAAATGATACTAACAATGGTATAAAAAAAACAATGGAATGCAATGATACTTCTTCAAATAAATCACAATCTTATAAAGACTTGATGCAAAAAAAATTGCATAAAGTATTGTCTTTGTGAGAGATGTGAGAAGATGTTATTGATTATTTATCTTGACTTGATGAAGAGTCTTTATATGTTTTTCTATCTACAATCTTTTGAAGAAGAGTTCAAAACACTAGTTTAAAAGATGTAATGAGACAACGACAAAATTCAAGATTTTGTAGGCCAAAAGAAGAAAATGTTCATAAAAAAATATTAATAGAACAAACTATTTCACAAAATATGGACGATGATATGGAATTAGTAGAACTTTCTCCTTTAAATCCTCTGTGATTAAATACATTTCTTTCTGGCATTAGTCCTAATAGATGATTGTCCAGCATAAAATGACATGATGTCATGTCAGATGGTGCTTCTGTGATAGCTCTTCTTGGAGCAGAAAAAAGAAAAGAATTGTTTGGGGCACAAACAAAAGAAAAAATAAATCAAAAAGTATCATTATGTTCAAATAATGTATTAGTTAGGAATCAAATTATGTATATTAATTGAAAAGTATGTAGTCCATTTCTCAGAGTTTGTCAAAATGGTGTATTTTGAAGGAAGTGAAATAGTGTGTCCTTTTTTTCTGAAGCAACAATAGAAGTGCTTGAATTATATTTAAAAACATTGATGAGTTTGAAAGAAAATGGTTATATAAACATGAGATATATAGATATATATTTGTCTGATATGAGAATTACTAGAAAATTATTTGAATCACATGTTGAATGTAATGATATTGATTTAGAATTACAGAAATTCAGAGAGTATCAATTAAAGCATCCAATTGAAAATAACGGCAGTCAACTATAATTATTTGAATTTTTAGGTATTGATATCTCTCCATATGTTTGGGATCTTTCTAAGATTAATATTGATTTTGTTGAAACATATAATTTACACAATAATATAAATGATTTGAGAAAAATATATGAACGTTTAATCTATATAGAAAAAAAATATGAACAATTATGATTAAAATTTAAATTTAATTTAGGAAGAACTACTTGAATATGACAATATAATTCTTTTACATTTAATTGAATATCATGAAGTGAAGTGGATTTTATGAATTGAGGATATTGTCCTGAATGGGCTAGCAAACTGACAACTCAAAATAAAGAAAAGGCATTTTTTTCTACACTATCTACTGATTTTATTGCTAATTATTTTTAATCTAAAAATTCTTCATAGCTTGCAGTGGTATTATTTATTATTTAATTACCTTATTTAATAATATGAATTTAATAATTCCAAAAAAACTTGAAAGATGAGATACTATATGAATTATATCTCCTTCAGCTTGATTGTGTCCTATATTTCCACATAGAGTTGATAATTGAATTAATATGCTTAAAAAATTATGATTTAATGTAAAATTTGCTTCTAATTCTAAGAATAATGATTGATATGTTTCTTGAACAGTTCAACAAAGAGTAGATGATATACATGAAATGTTTTTAGATAAAAATGTGAAGGCGATAATATGTACAGTTTGATGAAATCATAGCAATCAATTATTAAAAAAAATTGACTATGAAATAATTAAAAATAATCCTAAAGTGTTTGTTTGATATTCTGATATAACTGTTTTACACTATGCATTTTATAATAAAGCTAAATTACAAACTTATTATTGACCCTGCTTAATAACAGAATTTTGAGAGTATCCAGAAATGTTTGAGTATTCAAGAAAATATTTTTTAAAAACCTTAACAGAGTGAGGAAAAATAAGTATTGACAAAATTAATTATTATACAGATGAGTTATTAAATTGGCTTAATAAAGAAGATTTAAAAAGACAAAGAAAGGTGTATAATATAGATTGATTTAAATGGATAAGAAGGGGTTATGTAAAATCAAAAATTATTTGATGATGTGTTCCCAGTGTTAATCATTTAATATGAACTGAATATTGGATAGATCCAGAAGATAAAGTTTATTTTATAGATTTACCTGAATGAAGTGAAATTTGAAAATGAATATCAATATCTAATTTAGATTCATATTTAACTGATTTAGATAATATAAATTTATTTGATAAAATATCTTGATTAATAGTTAGTGTGCCTTACTGATATGATGATAATGAAAAAGAAAAACTGTATGAACTTATTAAAAAATTTGTTAATAAAAAAGATTATCCAGTTTTACTAAATTTCCCTATTTGACATACAGAACCTATGATAACATTGCCTTTGATGTCTGAGATTGAGTTTGATTCAAACACAGAACAATTAATTATTTATAATTAATATATTGAAATATTGAAAATAAATTTTAACCTAATTTTTTATAAAAACGCTATCTTTTCTTGAACATAAAGAATAAAACTCATTTTCTTTTGTCTTTTTCCAAACTCCCTCACCCAATTCTAAAAACCATTCCAAATATTTGACAAAAAATAAAAAACAAATATACTTGACATAAAGAAATAAATGATTAATAATAAAAAATATTTAATTTCTTAAAAATCAAAAAATTATGACAGAAAAAATGAATCAAAATATGGAAACAGTTGAACAAGTAGATACAAATAAACAAACTCTTGTAAATAATACAAAACAAAGATTGTCAGAAGTTATGAAGCAAGTATGAAAAGTACCAGAATCATTAAAAGAATTTGCAGAAAATATGAGACAAAACACAAATCCAAAAACAGTATTGTTAACAGCAATAATTTTTTCATTATGAAGTGGAGTAGTAAATGCAAGCCAAAGTGGTCAAGATATATTGGATCAAGCTATATCTTCATGAGATTCAGAATGATTTGTAGTACAAATGTTTGAAAAT
>NZ_JAEDAM010000071.1 GCF_018420025.1 Candidatus Vampirococcus lugosii
AAAATTCTTGGATAATGGTGATAGTGTTTTTATGATAGAACATGATAAAAATCTTCTGTAATATTCTGCCTTTTCTTTATTATTCAAATGAGTTAATACCGTTTTATCATATTCATCTATCAATATTACTACTTGTTTTCCTGTTTTTTCATATATTTTTTTTGCAAGTGTACCTATATTAAAACTTTTTGTAAAATCTTCTAAATTATATATTTTTCAATCATAAAATATTTCAAGCTTTTCATTTATAAATTCATTTACATCTTCAAATTCGTTATAACTTGCAAAACTCATATATACTACTGGATTTGTTTCTTCAAAATTTCGTTTATCATAAATATATGTATTTTTGAATAATTCTTTTTCTCACATATACAAATATTTTATCATTGATAATGTCAATGATTTCCCAAATCTTCTCGGTCTAGACAAAAAATAATAATTATTACTTATCAATAAATTATATATTATTTTAGTTTTGTCTATATAATAATAATTATCTGTTATTAATTTCTTAAAATCTTGTATTCATATCGCTATTTTTTTCATCTATTTAATTTTTTTAATATTACTAAATCCTTTTCATTATAATTTTTTGTTTCACAAAATCAATATTTTGTTTTCACACAAAATATATAAACTCAAAATTTAATTATTCAATTAATTATTTTTTTAATCTTACAACTCATTTCACTCAATCCAAATCAAACTCTTTTTCAATATCAAAATCTAATAACTCCTCTACTATTTCAGATAAAGTTTCATTTTGTATATATTCACCAAAATTATCAATTATTTTTTCTCAATTATCAATTTTTAATTGTATTTTTATTCTATCAGCCACATTATAATCTATTTCTTTTCTTGCTTCTTGAATAATTCTTACAATATCTCTTGCATATCATTCATTTTTTAATTCTTTAGTTATATTTAAATCCATAGCTATTACTGTTCCAAAACCTCAATGAACAGATAAATCGGATCATTTAGTTTGATAAGAAATTTCAAATTCATTTTTTTCCAAAACATAGTCCCCTACTTTTATTTTTCAATCTTGTAATTCCTCAAAATTAGCTTCTTTAGCATTTTTAATAATTTCTTGTACTGCTTTTCAATATTTTGGTCATATAAGTTTTGCATTTGGCATAGCTATTTTTTTTGCAATTTGAGATATATCATAATTAGTAATTACTTTTTTTACATTTAATTCATCTTTAATTATATCTATATAATAATCAGATAAATTTTCTCAAATACTAATACTTGCAAGAGCTTGTCTCACTCTCAAACTATTTTTTGATCTAAGTCAAAGTCATAAACTTATAATATTTTGAACTAAATTCATTTCTTCATTAAGATCATAATCAATTAATTTTTCATCAAAAAGTGGAAAATTTTCCAAATGAACAGATTCTTTATCATTAAGTATTTTATAAATTTTTTCAGCTATAAAAGGACAAAATGGAGCCAATACTTTACTAAATTGAATTAATACATAATATAATGTATCATATGCTTGCATTTTATCATCATCATTTTCTGATTTCCAAAATCTTCTTCTAGATCTACGAATATACCAATTTGTAAGATTTTGTACAAAATTAGAAATAGAATTAGTAGATTTTTGTAAATCATAATTTAACATACTTTCATCTACTTCTTTTATTAATTGATTTAATTCAGAAATTATCCATTTATCTAGTTTATTATAATTTAATTTATGAAAATTAGAATTTGAAATTTCATTTAATATTTCATCAAATTGCCCTTCATAATTATCAATATTTGCATAAGTAGTAAAGAAATACAAAGTATTCCAAATCGGCAAAAGTAATTTTTTTACAACATCCAAAACTCATTCATCCATAAAATTAATATCTCATCATTTTACTAATGGCGAATTCATTACATAAAATCTAATAGCATCTCAACCATATTTCAAAAGCAATTCTTTAGGATCAGTAAAATTACCAAAAGATTTGGACATTTTCCTACCATCATTACCAGCTATTATACCAGTAGTAATAACATTTTGATAAGCATTTTGATCAAAAAGTGCTACTCCTACAACATGCATAACATAAAACCAAGCTCTAATTTGTCATACATATTCTACTATAAAATCAGCAGGATAAGCTTTTTCAAAATATTCTTTATTTTCAAAAGGATAATGAAATTGTGATAAACTCATACTACCACTTTCCAACCAAACATCAAGAACTTCTGACACTCTTGTCAAAGTATTTCAAGTTTTATGAGATTTCAAATATATTTTATCAAGATTATGTTTATGTAAATCTAATATTTTATTTGTTTGATCAAAAACATAATCAACAGCAAACATTTTATTTATTCAATATTTTGGATTATTTTCCAAATATAAACCAGAATTATATTTTTCTGTATCATAATCTATATTGTTTCTAAGAAACATTCTAGACAAAAATACTATATCACCATGAGCACATACAAGAATAGTTTTTCATTTATTGTTTTCTAATATTTTTTTCATAAAATTAGAAACTCTTTCATAAACTTCTTTTATTTTTTCTCATCATCAATATCAATTTTCCCATTTATAATTTTTACAAGAAAAAACTTGATCTTGTAAATTAGGAGAATTAACTTCTATTAATTCATCTATTTTATTTATTTTTAATCAATTAATCTCTGCCAAATCTTGAATAGTATTTACACATCTATCAAGTGGAGAACTATAACAAGCATCTATATTTATATTTTTAAACTTTTCAAATACTTGTTTTGCTTGTTCTTTTCCAATATCGTTTAAACTTGCTTTATTTTTGTAATCCATCAATCATTTTTCATTGTAATCAGTTCTTCAATGTCTTACAAAAATTATTTTTGTTACTTGTCCAAAATCTTTATTTTTTTCATAAATTTCTTCCAAACTTCAAATTACAAGTTTTTCATCTTCGTTTTCATCAGTCCACATAGGCATAGGAGTTGCCCAATATCTTTTCCTAGATAAACACCAATCAGGTGCAAATTCAATATTTTTTGCAAATCTTCAATTTTTTAAATATTCTGGAAACCAATTAATATTTTGATTTTGTTCCAATAATTTATCTTTCATTCATTGAATATCAAAAAACCAAGTATCTTGAGTTCTATAAACTAATGGAACTTGAGTTCTAGGACACACTGCTATTCTATGAGTAATATTTTCTTTTTTGAATAATTTTCATTCTTCTTTTAATCTTTGTATAATATCTTGTTGACAATCTTTAATAAATCTACATTGATAATCAGGAATTTGATAAGAATAATTACATTCATCATCTATACTTTCTGTTTGATAAAGTCAATTATCTTTTCATAATTGAAAATCTACTTCTCCAAATTCTGGAGCTTGATGACCTATACCAGTTCAATCTGTATCTGTAATAAAATTAGCATTATATATTTTGAAATTTTTTTCATCAACTTTTCAAACATAAAAATTGAATAATGGCTGATAACTCAATCATACAAGTTTATCTCATTTAAATTCTTGTATAATTTCATATTCTCATTTTCATTTCATCACTTCTTCTACTCTATTTTTGGCAAGTATATACTTTTCGCCTTTCAATTTTCAAGTTTCATCTTTCAACTCAATAATAACATAATCACAATCTTCATTTACTGCCAAAGCAAGATTTGCTGGTAAAGTCCAAGGTGTAGTAGTCCAAGCAAGAACATAAACTCATTCCCATTCTTTTCAATTAATTCAAAGATCAAATTTTACTGTAATAGCTGGATCATTCACTGATTCATAACTATCATCCATAGCTACTTCAAAATTTGATATAGGAGTTCACAATTTCACACTATATTGAGAAATTCTTTTTCATTTGTAAATAAATCATTTATCATAAAATTGTTTAAAAGTCCACATAACAGATTCCATATAATTTTGATTCATAGTTTTGTAAGCATTATCCATATCTACCCATCTACCAATATGGTCAATATACCAATTCCATTCACTACTTACTTGTTTAGTATAATTATAACATTCTTCAATAAAATTTTCTATTCAATTTTTTTCTATTTCAGAATTTGAATTAATACCAAGTTTTTTCATTACTTTTTCTTCAACAGCTATTCAATGACAATCCCAACCCCAAATTCTTTCGCATCTTTTTCATTTCATAGTCCAGTATCTAGGAACTGCATCCTTGATTGCAGAAACTAATAAATGTCAATAATGAGGAGTTCCAGTAATAAAAGGAGGTCAATCATAAAATCTATAAGGATTATTTTTTGATCTATTTTCAATTGATTTTTCAAAAATATTATTTTCTTTCCAAAAATTTATAATTTCTTCTTCAAGTTTTGGGAAACTTTGTTTTGGATTTAATTCAGGAAACATTTTCATGATTTTATTATTTTTTATATAATTAAATTTATATTATTCTTTAATATTGAAAAAAACTTAATTTTCAAGTAATAAATATTTATTTAAATTCTTGAAATTTATCTTTGTAAACAAAAAATACTCGCAAATATAATTAAAAAAGAATAACTAGATGATTTAAAAATTTAGAGTATTTCAAAATTATTATTTATATTAAATTATGAAAATTAAATTTATCTTATTTGAATCCACTTTTACAATTACCCACTCAAATAATTAAAGAGCATTACTTAAATTGAAAATTTTTCCGAAATACACATCAGAGAAACAGACTACAGAATAAACAAAATTCACTTTTATCTCTAATTTAGGGACGGGAAATTAGTAATTATTTGTATTGACATTATTAATATAATGTTTATATAGTATTTAATTTATTTTTTAATTTGTAATTATGGAAAATTCAGGTGATTTAGTTGAACAATCAAGTTGACAAGAACAAGAAGTTTTATGAAAATTAAAGTCTGTAATTGTACAAACATTATGATGAGTTTGAGATGATGAATGAAATAATTTAACATGATCTAGTACTAGAGTAAGAATAAAAAGAATTTGACAAAAAGATTTGGATATATTGATAGATTTGGGAATGTATCAATGATGAAACGAAGAAAAAGTTATTCAGTCCAACAAAGAATTACCTGTAAATCCTAATAAAATTGATGCAGTAATTTTAACTCATGCCCATCTTGATCATATATGAAGAATACCTATGCTTGTAAATAATTTACAAAGTATATTTAAATGACCTATATATGCTACCAAAGTAACTTCTATGTTGACATTGATATCATTACAAGATAGTGCCAAAATTATGAAAGAAAATTTGGAAACAACAGAATCTAGAGCTAGTAGACTTAAATCTTTTTTGAACACTCAATTATGAGAATTAAATTCTTTTCTTTCTGCTCAAAATAATAGATCAACTAGAAATAGATCAAATTATAGTAAAATTAAAGAAATAAGACAAAAATTTACAAAAGAAGAATTGGAACAAAAAATAGAAGAAATAAGAGATTTACTAAAAGAATATTGAGTAGAAAAAAATTCTGATATTGCTAATGTTTATAGATGAAAATTAGATAATGCAAAAGATAAACTTTTATACAATGAAGAAGATGTATTAAAAGCTTATTCTCTTATTAAACAAACTGAATTTTATCAAAAAGTGGAAATTTTACCTTGAGTTAAATTAATGTTTTTTAATGCTTGACATATAATGTGAGCTTGACAAGTTTTTCTTGAAATTGATAAATGAAATTGACAAACATTTAATATGTGATTTAGTTGAGATGTTTGAAGATTTTTTGATGAAACTTATATATGAAAACCTGATGTTCCAGACAAAAATTTTGATTTTTATCAAATAGAATCTACTTATTGAAATAGAGAACATAGTGATAAACAAATGGAAGATCAAAAAATGATTGATGAAATAAATAAAATAAAAAAAAGATGATGAAAGATTTTGATCCCCTGTTTTATGATACAGAGAATACAAGATATATCTATCAAATTACTAGAATTAATGGATAAATGAAAAATTCCAAAAATGCAAATATATTATGATTGATTATATACTGAAAAAATAAATAATATATATCGTTTATCTGATAATCCAAATTACAAAAATTTATGAAATAATTTATTAGTACCTATAAATAATGATGAAGTTCCTAATGAATTTGTAAAAACTAAAAAAACTTGTATTATGCTTGCTCCTTCTGGTATGATGCATTGAGGAAGTATTCAAAAATATATAAAACCTATTCTTGCAGATAAAAAAAATTCTTTATTTTTTGTTTGATATCAAGCTGAATGAACTAATTGAAGAAAAATTCTTGATTGACTTAGAAGTTTTGATCTTCCTTGAGTTTGATATGTTGATATAAAATCAGAAATACAAGTTTTTCGTAGTTTTTCTTGACATGGCGACAAAAATGATCTTAGATATTTAATGTTGGAACTTTGATTGAAGAGAAATTCAAAAGTTTTGGTAAATCATGGTGATCAAGTTGCACAAGAAAAATTAGTAGAAACATTAAAATGAGATTGATTTGATGTTCAATGAGCAAATGTTTGAGATATTTATAAACTTTATTAATATGGTGGAAACTAATAATTATAATTTAGAAAAATGAGAAACATATCTTGGAAATAATTTTATTGATTTATACAAAAGACAAGTTTTATCTTCTTTGTCAGAATGACAATTAGATGATATTATTAAAAATAAAACTATAATTATAGATTTATATATTAGAAAATATTTGTATTCATGAAATTGGAAAACTGAAATAAGTTTTTCTCCTATTCAATGACTTCCAGAATGATTAAAAATACAAAATCCTGATGTACTTATACAATTTTGTAAAATACATTGATTTTTTCCTATTATTCAAAATATTTATTTGGATAAAATAGATATTAGCAAAATTAAAGAAATACCTCAATTATTAAATTTATTTATTTGGATGATAAAAAATTGAGATATACATTATGCACTTTATTCTGAAATTAGTAAAATAATAGATATACTTGAATGAAATTGACTTAATAATTATGATATTGCTGATTTTTATTATATTATGTCTGTTTTTGACAATATTAGAACTGTTGGTACTAGAGATATACCACAATCTTTTTGAAGTTGATTACAAAAAAATAGAAATCAATGAACTTTCTCTGAAAATATTTTTTGTGAAATTGCTTTTAGATTGGAAAATGAACTTAGAAAAGCTCTAGGAATATATTCAACATATTTGAAACTTGCAAGTATGAGAGAAGATAATGAAAGAAAAACTGATATGAATATTACAGTAAATAAATGAGAAAACGATTTAGATTCTTACAAAACATACCCTGTACAATTTACTATTTCAAATATTGAAGAAAATAAAAAATTAAATAGACAATATAATGTCAATAAAAAAATATTATGAATAGAAAAATGGCTTTTTACAGAAATGTTTAAAACTAAAACTAAAATAACACCATTTATAGTTTTATCTGTAAATTGAGATTTTGCAAAAAAATTATCAAAAGGTGAATTTCAAGAACAATATGATAAACGAATTTCAAATAAAGAATTTAGAGAAAGTCAATCTGATTCCAAATTCCCATTTTTTATAAATATTTTGAAACAAGAAGATTTAGTATGAGCAAAAGTTTGATATGTAGTTTTGAATATATTTATTTCAAAAATTGATCTTGAAGATCAAAATCTTATGTCTGAAGATATTGAACATAAAATAAAAGAAATATTGGAAAATATGGAATGAAAAAAAATATGATGGATATTTTTGGATAAAATTTCTATTAAAATTTCAGAAAAAAAAACAATAAAATCTCCAAATCCTAAACAAAAAATAAATCTTACATTTTATGATATAGAATATTCTTACAAAGAAAAAAAATATTGAAATATGAAAATATATATATAATTTTTATTTTAAATATTTTAAGATTTAGTATATTTTAACTTTTTTGTATTCATCATATAAATATCAATACAATATTCAATAAGTTATGAAAAAAATATAATTTATAATACTATCTTCAAATACATGCAAAAATAGTCATTCTATCAATAATCAATAAAATCATATAGACAATAATAATAAATATTTTTGTAATTTTTTAGTTTCTTTATTTTTTGAAAATATTCATATTTTTCTAATTCATAAAAATATAAAAAATATTATTCATATCCAAATAATAAATCATATTGCTCATGAATCAATAAATACTTGCAAATACATATTTTCAGGTAATATTTCTCATCTGTGATGAATTGCAGGTCATGAAGATCCAAATCAAAGTCCCATACTATTGTTTATTGCAAAAATAATTGCATTTAGTGTCTCAGATATATGTAATTTTGTAGATTCAAATTTAACAAAACTTAAAATAGATATTAAAAATAATAAGAGAAATATTCAAATTCATATTATTTTTTTATTTTTCTTTAATTTATAAGGCAAGAAATACCAAAATTGTATTATTCAAGCAAGTATAAAACCTCTTGAAAATGTAGCAAGTCATCATAATATATATAAACTAGAATATGCAATTGATTTTATTGAATTTTTAGTTTTATTTTGTTTTTGTTTCATAAATTCAAAACTTTTACTTACAAAAAAAGATAAAAATAAAACAAGTAAAAATCAATAATTATTTGGTCAAGCAAATATTCAATTAAATCTTGCTAGTCAATCAGGTCAAGTACGATAATAAATAGGTGGTTTTTCTCAAAATTTCCAGTCTCAAACAGGTCCGTATCATAAATATTTTATAAATTCTTCTTTGAATCAAAATTTCATTAACTGCCAAAATATTCAAATAATTAAACTTATAATCAATGAATAAAATATAAAATTAATAAATTTTATTATATCTTTTTTATTAACTTTATCTATAAGCACTGTTCATACAAATGTAGAACTTAAAAATATTATCACAAAAAATATATTATATTTTATTCAAATAAATATATCATATAATCATTTTTGATTAATAAGTGATATTAATATTCACCAAAAAATATAAAACAATAGAAGTATTATAAAATATTTGTAATCTATTAAATATTTTTTGAATTTATCAAAGTTAAATATTATTAATAATAATACAAAAAAGAACCAAATAATTTCTTTTAATAAAGAAAAAATTAATTGAAATTGTCAATCAAAAATTCAATATACAAAAAAAGTATTTAATATATAATAAGAAAAAATAAATATGACAAATAATTTAACAAAATTTATAATCATTTTTTAAAATTCATTATAGATTTATACTATTGATATGATAGTTTAAAATCATTACAAAATAAAAATTAATTTCTTAATTAATTAATAGTTTAAAATACTGTTTATTTATGATTTTTCAAGAGAATTTAGTTTATTTATAAATAATTAAATAAAAAAACACCAACTATTTTAATAATAGCTGATGATTTTTTATAAATTAAATTTTAATTCAACATACCTTCCAAAAGACTAACAAACTGACTTGATGGATAAGCTCAAGGAACTAAAACCCAATCTCAAGTAGTTGTATCTAGAAGAACATTTCATGGAGTTCAAGAAACTCAAAATATTCTTCATTCTGATAAATTATCTTCTATAACTCAAGATACTTCAGCATTATCTATACAAGAATTAAATGCATCAACATCAACACCATAAGAAGATACTAAATCATCCCAAGCATCTCTATCATTTTTATTTGATAAAGCAAAAAAGTCTTTTTTGTAATTATAATAAACATCATTATCTCATAATTCACCTGCACATTGAAATGCATATGCTCATGGCATAGATTGTTCTCAAAATATAGGAAATGGTCTAAATTTGTAAGACACTTCATTATCTTCAAACTGAGAAATACTATTTATTACAGTTCAATCATTTGTATGTCTAGCACAATAAACACAATTAGGATCAGTATATTCTAGCCAAACAATTTTTGCATTTTCATCTCAATATGTAAATCATCTTGAAAGTATATTATCAATTTGATCTTTTGATATAGTTCATCTATCAAATCAATCATCACCAGTAGTAGATTCTGACACTTCAGTATCATTATTATCAGTAGTATCAGCAGTATCAGTATTACCTGCAGAACCTCAAAATTGACTTACAAATTGTTCCAATTGTTCTTTTTGTTGTTTAGCAAATTCTTCAGATGTAAAAGCTTGTTTAGCTATTTCATAATTTTCCATTCAACCAAACTCCAATGCAGCTATTTCTTGCATTTCTTTCTTTATCTCTTCAGTATTTACAGAACCACTTATATTTTCCAATTTTGTATCTAAAATATAATAATTAGCAGTAACAGTCAAAACTCAAACTATAAATATAGTAACAATAATATTCATTACATTAGATAAATTATTTTCGGGTGTATTATTTCCAGATTTGTTAGACATGTATATTCATATTATATAATAAAATATAAAAAACACTTATATTAATTTTTTTAAATTAATCAATATATTTTATCATTTTTAAATTGACAAAATAAAAAAAATACATTTATACAATTTTTCAATTTTCAAGTTTAATAACATTATCAGCAAATTTCAAAAGATTTTTATCATGTTCTATCATAAAAACACTATCACCATTATCCAAGAATTTTTTCAAAACATTTAATAATTTTTCAATATCTTGTGGATGTAATCCTACAGTTGGTTCATCAAGAAAAT
>NZ_JAEDAM010000072.1 GCF_018420025.1 Candidatus Vampirococcus lugosii
AAACTTACTTTCTCGCTATCGCTCGAACCATGTTGCGCTCTCGTTTCGCTTCGCTACACTCGGAGCACATAACAAAGGATATGAGGTTCAAGAGATTTGGCATAAAATATTTTTCAAAGTAAGCCAAATTTCTTTCTCCCAAATTTTGGAAACACTGATATAATTCAAAAGGAAGTTTCTAAAACTTCCCATATCCTTAAACATTATGTGAAATTGTAATGATTTTTAAAATCATTATAATGAAACCAATTTTTTATTTTTTTGCCAATCTACTATGAAAAAAACAATTTTTATATCACTTGTACTTGGAGCAGTGCTTTTGTCTGGATGTTTTTTTGAAAAAGATATTAATACCAAAGAAACAACACCTATCATTAAAAACGAGGAAAATAAACAAATACAAGATAACCAAAATTTAAAATCACAAATTGAAGATATTCAAAAAAACAAAAATATAATTACTGATAATTCCACTGATTCAGAAAATCAGACAGAGAATTCACAATCTTTGTATAGAAATAATGATTTTGGTTTTGAATTCAATTATCCATCTTCATGGAAAATTAGTAACGAAATTAAAGATAGTGAAATTGAAGGTTTAGTAATTAAACCAAAATTGTATTTAAAACTAGACAATACATCAGATTTTAAAGTTAGAAATTTCAATATTGTTTTTATGATTATTTCAGAAGAAGAATCTAAAATGCCAGCTGGAATGGTTTTTAACGAAACTACAAAATCATTAATAAATAAAAATGGTGAAAAATTGTTTATTAATATTGTTGCCGAAAGTATAATGGGTGGTGATCCATGGCCAGGAAAAGAAAATGAAGTAAAAAATGATACTGAACTTTTTGAAAAGCAATGGACAAGTATTGTAGATTCTATTAAGCCCAAAAAATAAAATTGTGAATAAAATTTTGCTACAGAAAAATAAAAACTTTTCATTACATCGTACAACACGGCATATCTGGCTACAGCTTTTTACAAAAGCCTTCGCCCAAATTACTATCGCAACTTCAGATATTTCGAAATGTTGTGTGTAATTCAAAAAATATTTTAAATAAGGTGTTTTGTTAAGCTTTTTTAAAGATGAAAATAAGCTTGATTTTTATATTAAAATGAATACATTAAATCTGTATAAAAAGGGATATGTGAAGTTTTTTTCGAACGAAGTGGAAGAAAAATTTTGTTGAGGGGCGAGCCGATTCCCAAACCGTATATCATCAAATGTTAGACGATATATTTAAAAACTCTTTTTTAGGATTTTTATAAAAGGGGATAAAAAATTGTAAATAATGCTACCATTTATTACAGATTTATATTAAATAATAGTGTAAAAAAATATGAGTAATATATTTAAATGACTGAAAATAATAGATTGTACAAAAGTCTTTTCTTGACCGTTTGCAAGTAGATATTTTGCTGATTATTGAGCAGAAGTTATAAAAATTGAATCATTAGAAAATTATGATGAATCAAGAAATTTTACACCATTAAAAAATTGAAAAAGTTGATATTTTGAAATATTAAATAGATGAAAAAAATCAATTACTTTAAATCTAAAAGATAAATCTGATTTAAATATCTTTTATGACTTGGTAAAAGAATCCGATATTTTTTTAGAAAATTTTTCTCCAAAAATAAAAGAAAAATTGAAAATTGATTATAAAATATTATCAAACATAAATCCAAAACTTATTTACGGATCATTAAATTGATGTTGAGAAAATATAGATAAAAAGGCTTATGATGTTATTATACAAGCAGAAAGTTGACTAGCTTCGCTTAATTGAGAAACAAAATCGATGAAAAATGCAACTGCAATAATTGATACTTTTAGTTGATTAAGTATTTCTTTGGCAATTACTTCACTTCTTTATAAAAGAGAAATAACTTGAAAATGAGATTTTGTAAATATTCCAATGATAGCTTCTGGGATACAACTTTTAGAACAAAATCTTATTGAAACAAGTATAAAAATAAATAATCCAGATCTAACTTGAAATCATGATAATGCAATCTTTCCTTTTTGATTTTTTAAAGTAAAAAATTGAGAAATAGCAATTGCAATTTGAAATGATAATTTATGGCAAATTTTCACTAAAAATATAGCTCCAGAACTATTTTGAAAATTTAATTCAAATCAAGAAAGATTAGATAATAAAGATTATTTAATCGATATTATAGAAAAAATATTTACAAGTTATACTAAAGAAAATTTGAGTAAAATATTGGATAATTTATGAATTCCAAATTGAAAAATAAATACTATGCAAGATTTATTAAATGATGAAGTTTTATATAAAAATAATTTTATCAAAAAGATACATCACAAAGAATTATGAGAAATAGTAGTTCCTTATGAATTTATAAAATACAAATCTTATAGCATTGAAGAACCTAAAAAAGCTCCAAGTTTATGAGAAAATAACCAAGATTATAACATAAAAAAATAATATGAATAAATTATTAATTTCTATTTTATCTGTTTTACTAGTAATAAGTTTTTTCGTTATCTGAATTTTTTGATATTTTTTTATTCCAAAAATTAACTATAATAATTTTTTAGCTAATAAGCAAAAAGAAAGATTATTTAGAGAAGATGTAAAAAATATAAAATTACAAAAGCAGTTAATATTATTTGTAAAAAATTATAAATTTAAAGAAAGTTTTAATTTAAATCTATATAAAGATTATTTTGTATTAAATTGAAATTTTTGTGATATAAATGATAGTTTTTTTATATGAATAGAAGAAAAACTAAAATCACAAAATATTATATATAAGCCAAAAATTGAAATAAATGAAAAACTAGAATTATTATTATATAAAAATATATGAAAAAGAATAAAAAAAGATAATTTAAAATACCAAATATGTAATTTCATAAATTCAGAAAATAAAACTGATTATATTGAAATTGAATTAGAAAATTATGAATATTCAAAACAAGAGTTAGATGACTTAAAAAATTATAAATTAGTATGAAATTATACCATAAATAAATATTATAAAACTCCTATTGAAAGTGTTTTAAACAGTCAAAATCTCATTGAAAAAATAAGTTATGAGTTTATTTATCCAAATGAAAATATATCTATACTTGAAAATTTATTAAAAGATTGATGAAAAGACTTGTTTAATTCAAATATATTAAAAGATTGAGAGATTATCAAATGAATTTGATGAGGTTCTTGTTTAGCTTCAACTATAATTTATAGAACCTTATTAAATGCTGGAATTGAAATAAAATCTCAAAAAACTCACAATATATATTATGAAAATATTTATTGAATTTGAGAAATTTGACTTGACTCAACTATTTATGAAGATGAAACATATTTTGTAGATTTAATATTTAAAAATAATTACAAAAATCCCATAATATTTATACCAAATTTTGATGATAATAAAATAACTCTAAATATTTACTCGAAAGAAAAAGAATACACAACAAAATTAACTCCGTTAGATATAGAAAATGTTTGAAATATAAAATGGAATTATGAAATTTTTGATAAAAATAATAATAAAATATGAGAGTATACTCTATGATCAAAATATGATAAAATAGATAATTTTTAAAATGAGTAATAAAATGGAAATAAAAGAATATGATTCAAATTTTTTTGATAGTTTTGTATATTTAATAGACAACTGTTTTTGAATAAAAAATAATGATAAAAATAAACTTATAAAATGGAAATTTTTTGATAATCCAAATAATGAGAAAAATAAAATAGTCTGCTCATATTATGAGGATAAAATTGTTTGACAATATTCAAACATTTCAACAAGTTTTATCTATCAGGAAAATATTATAAATTGATATATATGTCAAGATATGTGTGTTTTGAAAGATTTTAGATGAAAATGATTAATTTCTAAAATGTCTTCTAAGCTTTATTTTGATGTTTTAGAATCTACTTTTTCTATATGATTTTCAAATGAACAATGAGTAAAAGTAGATAAAAACAGTAAATGATATTGATATAATGTTATTGGTAAACTTACATCTTATATATTACCAACTTTTTTAAATTTTAATAAAACTTATTTTTATAAAAAAATTGAAAATATAAATGATCTGAAAAATATTAATTTTAATGAATTTGGTTATTTTTCTGAATATTTAAAAATTAACTCTGATTTTAATTATATTAAATGGAGATATTTTGATAAGCCAAATTCAAATTATAGTTTTTTTCTAATTTATGACGAAAAACAAAAAAATATATGATATGTAGTTTTTTATTTTAAAAAATGATTTTGAAATATATATGATTTTAATATCATCAAAGAAACAGATATTAAAAGAATAATTTGAACTTTAAAAAATATTTGAATAGAAAATAAAATTTTCTTTCTTAGAATTCAAATATTAAAAAATAATTTTTGGAAAAATTTCTTTAAATGATTTTTCAAGATCAATAAAAGAGAAAATATATATTTTACCAACAAAAATCATAATATTTTTAATAAAATTGATATTTTAAATAAAGAAAATTGGATTATAAAAACCTGAGATATTTTATAATAAGGTATCTTTAAACTCATCTTTGTAGAACAAAATTTCTAAATCCTTGATTTAGACAAGGATTTGCAAGAAAATAAAAATAGATTTGTGTACTACACAAATCTATTTTTATTTTAAATAATTTAAATAATTTTTCTTGAAGCTCATTTATTTGTTCTACTTTATTTATATGTATATTATCTATTTTAAAGTAAACTTTACTTACATTTTTTAATTCAGTTAATAATG
>NZ_JAEDAM010000018.1 GCF_018420025.1 Candidatus Vampirococcus lugosii
TATATTTTAAAAAATTTGTATGAGAAAATTGTTGTTATTACTAGTACTTTGACTTATTCCGGTTTTTTCAGGTTGTGTAGAAGATATTCAAGATAATGAGAATGATGAGAGTATTGAAGATATTATGGATGCTTATGAAGAATGACAAGATGAAGTAAGTACTGAAGAAGAATGACAAGATGAAGTAAGTACTGAAGAAGAATGACAAGATGAAGTAAGTACTGAAGAAGAATGACAAGATGAAGTAAGTACTGAAGAAGAATGACAAGATGAAGTAAGTACTGAAGAAGAATGACAAAATGAAGTAAGTACTGAAGAAGAATGACAAGATGAAGTAAGTACTGAAGAGGAAAGACAAGATGAAGTAAGTACTGAAGAGGAATGACAGAATAATGATAATTCTGTTGTTAAAGAATGAAATACAGTAAGAGTAAATTATATTTGATCTTATACTGATACTGGAGAAGTTTTTGATACTAGTTTTGAAGATATTGCTAAAGAAAATGATATGTATAATGAAGCTAGAACATATGGACCAATGGAATTTAAAGTATGAGCTGGTCAGATGATACCTTGATTTGATAGTGCAGTGGTTGGTATGGAATTAAATGAAACAAAAGAAATATCATTAACTCCAGATCAAGCTTATGGTGAATATGATGAATCTTTGATTGACAGTATTCCTAAAGCAGAATTTGAAAATGCTGGTATAGAACCTGTAGAAGGTGAGACATTAAATTTTTGACCTAATATGCCACCATGATTAATAGTAGAAGTTAAGGATGAAGAAGAAATGGTAGTTGTTGATTTTAATCATTTTCTTGCAGGTAAAAATTTAGATTTTGAAATAACTGTTGAAGGAATAGCTAATTAATTGTGCTATAAATACAAAAATGATTCCTATATTTTATTAGGAATCTTTTTTATTATTTAAATTAAAACAAAATATTTATAGTTTCTTATTTGTAGAAATTTATTTTGTTATAAATATTTTAATATTGTTGGCACAAAATAAACAACATTGTATTGAAAAAAGAAATATTATTAATATAATGATATTAATTATTTTATTTTTAATACATAAAATATTATGATACTCTCGGATTTTGATATAAAAAAATTATTGGAAAAATGAGATTTAATAATAGAAAGTGATTATAATGTTGAAGAACAAATATGACCTGCAAGTATAGATTTTAGATTGTGAAATACTATTAAATATTATGATAGAACTCAATTATCTATAGTTGATCTTAAAAAAAATATACCAGTTGAAGCTATAAGAACTTTTTTTGTTCAAGATTGAGAATCTTTTATAATACATCCATGACAATTTATTTTATGAGTTACTAAAGAAAAAATATCAATTCCTGATTATTTAGTTGCAAGATGTGAATGAAGAAGTTCTTTATGAAGATTAGGTTTAATGATTCATAGCACTGCTTGATTTATTGATCCTTGATTTCAATGAACTATTACTTTGGAAATTAAAAATATAAGTGAAATACCTATCAAACTTTATCCTTGAATGAAAGTTGGTCAATTTGCTTTTGAAGTTCTAAAAACTAAAGCAGAAATTCCTTATTGACAAAGAAAATCTAGTAAATATATGAATCAAGATCAAGTACAAACAAGTATTTTTTCTATTGAAACTGATTTTTAATCAATTAAATAAATTTATGAAAGTAAATATTAAAACAGTAAATTCCCAAGTTTTGGAATATAAAACTAAATGAGCAGTTTGATTTGATTTTTATTCTAGTGAAGATATTTCTTTTGAAGCTAAAGAATTTAAATTAATAGAAACTTGAACAGTTATTCAAACTCCAAAATGATATATGTTGCAATTACAACCTAGAAGTTCTACTTTTAAAAAATTTGGTCTTATGCAAGTAAATTCTGTGTGAATTATAGATCAAGATTATTGTTGAGATGAGGATACTATTAAATTTCCATATATAAATATTACAGAAAAAAAACAATTTGTTCCAAAATGAACTAGAATATGACAGTGAGTATTTGTAAAAATAGAAAAGGCAGAATTTGTAATTGTAGATAAAATGAATTGAGAAAATAGAGGTTGATTTGGTAGTACAGGGTAAAATTTATTATTAATTTTTTTTGTAAATGTTGCATTATATTATATGAAAAGTTTTTTCTATTGGTAATAAACAAATTATTTATAATGATTTTTTTTGAATACAAGCAAATTATCATTGAGATAAAACTGAATGAAATTTTTTTGTAAATCCTATAATAGATTCAAATACTGGTAATATTACATATTTTGCTTTTGATGAAATAGAGCAAAAAGATTTTTTTGAAACTGTTATTAAAATTTCTTGAATATGAGCAAAAACTGCTTATTTTTTGTCTATGCTTGACAAAAAAGATGTAAATAAAGCTATACAAGATTTTGACATAAAATATTTTCAAAAATTGCCTTGAATTGGTCCAAAAACAGCAAAAAGATTAGTTTTGGAATTAAAAAATAAAATCAAAAAATCTGATATAGCAAAACTTAATATTGATAATGATTTTTTGAATGATATAATAAAGACATTAAAACCTTATTGATTTGATTCAAATAATATAAAAAAATTATTGGAAAAATGTGATATTGTTTTGGAAAAACAAAATATGGAAAAAATAATAAAATGGATATTTGAAAATTACAATAATTAGTTATAATTTATAATTTACAAACAAATTTATGTTTAATTCTTGAATTTTATGAATCAATTCTAGAAATTTACAATATATTAAAAAATTTAATCCAAAAAAAGTAACTCGTTTAGCAGATAATAAACAAAAAACGAAAAATTTTTTGAAGGAAAGATGAATACCAGTTCCTCAAACTTATTGAATAATTTCTAATCGTAGTCAGTTATATGATTTTGATTTTGCTAAAATGCCTTCCAAAAATTTTGTTGTAAAACCTAATAAATGAAGTAAATGAAAATGAATTTATATTGTGAAATATATAGATGAATTAAAAAATCAACTAAAAAATTCTTGAGAAAATATAGTAAGTAAAAAAAATAATTTTTTAAAATCATTTTTGTGATTTGATTTAAAAAGTAAATTTGATTATCATTATAAAACATGATGAGAAATAATTAGTGATGATGTTTTAAGAAGATATTTAGTAGATATTTTGGATGGTAGATATTCTATAACTTTTGGACAAGATAAAATTTTGGTTGAAGAAAAATTAAATCCTTGAATAAATTTTAGAAAATATTGTAGACATTGATTGGCAGATATTAGAGTGATAGTTTTTAATCTAATTCCAGTTGCAGCAATGATTAGAGTTCCTACAGCAGAATCAGGTGGTAAAGCAAATATTGCTCAATGATGAGTAGGTTTGTGAGTAGAAGTTTGATCTTGAAAAGTTAAATCAATGTATTTCAAAAAAGAAATTTTTACTAAATCTTTTCCATGAGAATATGCAGATATATATAATAAAAAAGTTCCTTTTTGGAATGATATACTTATGTATAGTTCAGAAATTCAGTATTTTGTAAATCTTTGATATCTTGCTTTGGATTGGGTAGTTACTGATGATGGTCCTAAATTGTTGGAAATAAATGCAAGAGCATGACTTGAAGTACAGAGTGCAAGTGTTTTAAAACTTAGAAATAGGTTGGAAAAAATTTCTGATATACATGTAAATGATCCTCAAAAATGAGTAGAAATTTCCAAAAGTATTTTTAATTCTTCCAAAAATAACTTGATTAATATGTCCAAAATATTATATCTTTCTCAAAAATGAAATTTAATTTTTGAATGAATACAAGATAATTTTGTTAAAATTACTATTATGGTTGATATTAAAAAAGAAAAAAATTATATTTCAAAAAAGCTTTATAATAAAATTGATTCTTATAAATCATGAGATGTAATTTTGGATATACCTGAAAATGAAATTAGATTAAAAAATTTGATATTTGAAGTAAATGATAAAATGGAAGAAAATGAAATTATTCTATGACAAGGTTCTATAAGTGAATTCTATATTAAACCTATACACAAAATAGAAACTGATATAAATATTGTAAGTTCTAGTAATATTGATGATGAAGAAATAGAAACTTTGCACATTATAGATCAAAATATAGCAAAAATTTCAAGAAAATTAAATTTTACTAAAATATTAACTCCTACAAATTATTTAGATGAATTAGATAATTTTGTTACTTGGAATTGAAATTATAACCCTAAATTTTCTTATAATTTTTTGGATGAAAATACTATTAATTCTTTGGAAACTGAATTATTATGAATGAAAGATAAGTATTTTTCTAATAATTTCGGTCTCAAAAGTAATTTTTCTGAATTATTTAATGAAAAAATAGATGAATTACTTGATAGATTATATTTAATAAAAGCATATAAATTACAGAAATATTGATATATTTTGGAATATAATGAAAAATTATTTGGTAATTTTGATAAAAAATTAGTTGAACAATCAAAAGAAAAAATATTTATGGAACCTGTACAAGATATGAATCTTTTATGAGAAAAATTAACTTTTTCTCAAGTTAAAAAAATTATTAAAAAATATCTTTATGATAAAGGTATTTCTTGAGTAAAAATAAATACAAGTATGTGACTTAGTAGAATGGCAGTTATTAAATGAAAATATCCAGAAATAAGAATATCTTCTTATTCTTCTTTTAGAGAAAAAGAATTATTGGCTACTTTGGCTCATGAAATTGATGTTCATTTAATTAGATTTTTAAATTGAAAAAAAACAGGTTGGGAAATATTAAAATCTTGAACATGATATTATATAAAAGATGAAGAATGATTTGCAGTATATAATAGTTTTAATTATTTGCCAGAATGATATGAAAAAAAAGCTATATATCAAAAATATTATTTATCTTTTATATCTTGATATTATTGATTTTCTAGATTAGTTGATATTATAAGATGAATTCAGTATAGAAGTTTGGAATGAGCTTTCAAAACTGCTTTAAGGTTAAAAAAATGAATTCAAAATACTTGATTTGTTGATAGATGAGCTGTATATACAAAAGATAAAATATATTTAGATTGATATATGAAAGTGGATGAGCGAATAAAAAATTGATGAAATTTTGATGAATTTAAATTTTGAAAAATTAAAATTGAAGATATTGATAAAGTTTTGTAAAATATAATTCTTTTTAATCTTTTATGTTGTATTTGTGTATAGAAATTAAATTTAAATTAATAATTAAATTATTATGAATTTGTGATTAAAATATATTTTTTATTTAGTGATTTTTATGTTTTTAACATATAATTTTTGATATACTTATCAACCAGATTTGGAACGGGAATTGAAAGTAAGAAATAGTGTTGATATTATCAAAAATAATATAATAAATAAAGATTTATCAAAATTAAATGAAATAAGAGAAAAAATTGATATAATTTCTGAAAAATTTAGTGATAATAATAAAATTACTTATTTAATAATGACACGAATACAAGTTATACAAAGTGAAATAGAAAATAGAGAATATAATAATAAATTTTTATGATATGAATTTAAAAAATCATTTATTGAAACACATGGACAAGAAATATTAACTGCCTGATATATACCACAATTATGTTTGGAAAATTATGATATAGTAGATAAAGTTGCTAAAGAAAGAGATTTTCCTACCGCTTTAATTATTTCTATTTGGTATAGAGAAAGCTCATGTCGTAAAGCTAATCCAGCAAATTGATTTTGACCTTTTCAAATAACATCTCATTATCATAAACCTTGAGAGATAAGTTCTGATGAATTTATAACAAAAATTCATGAATTTATAGATTTTGCTGAACATAAAATGAATCATTTTTCAAATAATCCTAAATTAAAAGATATATATTGACATGAAGTATTACAAGTTAATTATAATAATTTTGATATGAGAAGTATTAAATTATTGTCAGTATTATATAGTGGGCTTGTAACTTGAAATAGTCCTACTACATCTTATTATGCAAATGCAAATTTAAATTCTAATTTTGAATCTACTAGAGATTGAGTTATTACATTGTTTATAAAAATATTGGAATGGGAATTACAAAATAAAATTTAATTTTTTGTAAAAATATTATTGTATTTTTTGTATAATTAAATATACTATATGATATATTGAGTTTGTATTTAAAAAATAATGAAATTAAATGAGTATAGAAAATATATGATGAAATAAAAAAATAGAAAGTAATTTGTTATATAATAATATGTATGTATGAATGTTAAGAAATTTGTTGGAGGAAATATTTGAAAATAATAAAATAAATAAAAACGAATGAATAAAAGATTTTCAGCAGAAGTTAAATAATAAATTAAGTTTAAAATGATATAAAAATATATCAGTAGATTGAAAATTTTGATGACAAAGTTTGGAAGCTGTAAGAATTTATCATAATAAATATATGTGATGAGAAAAATTAATTGATGAAAGACAAGTAAGTATTAGTATAATAAGACAAGTTTTTTATGATTTAATTAATATTTCAAATGATGATGAAGAAATAACGGAAATATCAAGTAAAAAATTAAATAAAAAAATAGAAACTAATTTATGATATAATAGTGAAACTGTAAGAATAAATAGAGATAGAATAGAATCTTATATAGATAAATATATACCAAATAAATGAATAAAAGAATGAGTAAAATATTTTCAATCTAAAATGAACGAATATTTATGACAGATGGGGTATATAAAAATACTAGAAGATTGAAAATTTTGATGACAAAGTTTGGAAGCTATGAAAATATATTATAATAAATATATATGAGAAAATGATATAAGTATAAAAAACATAAATAATAATACTTTTTATAGAGTATTTGAAAGCTTGGAAGATAGTTTAGTTTTGGAGAGACAAAGAATTAAAGAAAAACAAGAATTAGTAATAAAAACTAAAGAAAAAAAAACGGGAAATTTGGGAAGAGATGTATGAGATGATTTTATTTCATCAAGAGATAATTAAGTATTTATTAATTTAATTCTAATTTAATATACAAATGTATAAATATATTTTAATTATTCTATTTATTATAATATTTAGTATTACAGTTTTGTATTTAATTTTTAGTTTTCAAAATAATTCTTGAAATAATTGAAAATTAGATTCTCAAGAATGATGAACATCATCACATAATATTGAACAAAATATTCCAGATAATATAACTTGATCTAGAAAAGTTTCATGGTAATTTTTAATTTAATATATTATTATATCTTTTTTAAAATTATTATTTTTTTGTTAGAATTATAAATTCGTGTATTACACGAATATTTTTTTGTTTTCTCATAAGTTTATAAAAATGAGATTATAAATAATATTATCAGTTTTAATTAGTAATAAATCTAATTAAAATATTATATCATTTTTTTATTAAATTGTAATATACTAATTTGATTTTAAATCAAAAATATACTAATTTATTTGCAAAAAATAATTTTATATTTATTATTATATTAACTTAATTTAAATAATAATTATTAAAAAAATGTCTTATATAGAGTCTTCTTTTTTTGATGAGATACAGGATTTAAAAGCAAATTGAGAATATAATTTAGCACTAAAAAAAGTAAATTGAATTTTATGTGTTGATCCAGACAATAAAGATGCATTACTTGAAGTTGCTGATATTTTATATCTAAAATGAGATATTGAATCTGCATCCAAACCAATTGATTATATACTTGTGAAAAAAAATACTGATCCTATGTGATTATATGTAAAATGAGTATTTGAAATGGAAAAAACAAATTGGTCTGTTGCAAAAAAATATTTACAAGAAGCATTAATAAATTCGGAAGATGAAAATCCTGAAATTTTAAGATGTTATGGTTTATGTGAATATTGGAGATGAAATAAACAAAAATGAATAGATTTTTTGGAATCTTCATTTAAATCATCAAGTTGACTTGATGCAGAAGTGATTTATAATTTAGTAGAAATATATTTATTGGAACATGAATATAATAATGTAAATTATTATATACAATATTATAAAAATTATCGTAATAATTTGAATTCTTTTGAAAAAGATCTTAGTTTTTATGACGAAAAAATTGATTTATTTTTTGAATATTTAAGTGTAATTTAAATATATAATAATAAAAATTTAAAAAATGATAACTAAAAATTTCCTTTATTTAATTAAGGCATCTTTTTTTCAATTTATATGAATAGCTATTCTTATTAGTTTTTTACTGTTTTTCTTAAATACACTTTTTGCAACATCTTTTGGAATTGAAAATTTTGGTTCTGATGTGAAAAATAAATTATGAGTTTATTTTTATATTCAAGATATTGATGAAAATAGTGATTATATTTCCTCAAAAATAGTTAATTTAAGTTCAGAACTTGAATCTGGTTGACTTAATGTTGAATATTATTCAAAATCTGATGCATTAGGTTTAATTGAAAATAAAATACCAGAAATAATAGCTACTTTTGAAACTTATTGAATAGAGAATCCATTACCTCCTACATTGTATGTACTTTTTGAAAATAATGAAGAATATGAATTTATGAAAAATACGGTTGCATCTTATGAAGAAATAATAATAAATATAGAAGATGTTATTCAATGACAAAGTTTTGATGATCAAAAAGAAAGAATAGCAAATATTATTAATCTTACCAATTTCATTGTGATTTTTTCATATTTTTTAATATCAGTGCTTTTGATAATTATTATTACTTTTTTAATGTATGTTATTAAATCAAGTTTTTATACATTTTATAATCAAATTGAAGTAGCCAAACTTCTATGAGCCCAATATTTTCAAATAAAATTTCCTTTTTTTATTAAAATGTTTTTTATTTTATTGTTTTGAAAAGTATTTATGATGTGATATATGTATTTTTTGGCAAATTATTTGGATACATATTTGTATAATTTATTTACATTTTCTTTTATTGAATATATAAGTGCATATTATGAAGACATTATATATATAATATCTATACAATTTGTTATAGTTTTGTTCTTTAGTATTTTGATTTCCAATTTTTTCTTAAATAGATTGATAAAGAAAATTTAATTTGTATTCGCTTTTATCATATAATTTGCTTTAATAATTTTTTCTTTTGAAAAGTTATTAATTTCTATTTTTGTACCAATATTATTTAATATAAAATTTATTGAATAATTTTTAATATCAATATCCATAGTAAAATTTTCATCATAATTCATTTTTTCTTTTTCTCAAATATCTTCTATAAAAAAATATTCATATTTATCATTTTCCAAATTGTATTTCCAACATTTTTTTCTTTGTCATATAAAAATAAATATTTCTTTTGGTAATAATCATTTATTAAAAAATATTTTATATAAATCTATTTTGGAGATAGTAAAAAAATCTATTTCATAATTTTGCAATAAATTAATTGTATTTAATGATAATGAACAAGTTCTTAATCCGGTAAAAGATCAAGGTCAATTTATGATAAAACATTTTTTTATTTTTTTCTCTTTAAATACTTTTACAATTTCTTTTGTGAAAGTTCTTTCAATATCTTTATTTTCCAAATATATTTTTTTTTCTTCATTTTTGATATATATTTTACTATTTGATATATTTATTAACATACTTATATTTTATTATGATAAATTATCATGCAGAAATTGTTTGTACTATTCTTACAATACTATAACTAAATACTACTAACAAAAGTCATATAATTGAATATTTAAGTCAACTTTTACCTTTTTCAGCCAAACTTTCATTACCTGCTGAACTTACTAACATAAATCCAGAAATTACAAATGAAATAGTAACTACTACTCATACAAACATAGTTGCTCACAAAAATATATCTTGCACAAAATTCGATACATTAGCATTCTCTGAATTTCTTATTCACAATACACCATAAGTTTGCATTCAACATTGTCAATTTGTCAAACAATCAGCATCCGCTTCTATTCAACTAGTTAATAATATTTTATCTTCCATTAATATTAATTTTTAATTTTATTAAAAATAATTATTTATATAATAATAATTTATTTAAATTTTTCAAGACTGTATTATTAATTTTTATATTATTTACTAGTATGTTTCCAAACTCAATTCCAATTATCTGGAGTATTTTTTAATAAAATTTCACATCTTTCAATAAATATTTCGCAAGATTTATCATTTTTAATTTGTTTAGCATTTTTAAAATTTGATAAAGCATTATCAAAATCTCATTTGATATATAATTCTAATCAAGTTTCAAAATAAAATATAAAATTATTTAATTCTTCTTTTTCTGTACTTGAAATAAGAGAATTAAATTTAGGAAATATTTCATATAATATTACAGATTTTTCTTTTCACTTAACTTGTATAATATCCAATTTTCTATAAATAAAATCAGATTTATTTTTTATATTATCAATTAATTCTCATGAAGCACAAATATTTGTTCCATAAAATTTATTTATTGATTCTAATCTAGCAGCAAGATTTACATTATCTCATATAATAGTATAATTAAGTTTATATTTATCAGATCATAAATCTCAAATTACTGCTTCTCCATAATGCAATCATATTCTAGTATTAAGATTAATATCTACATTAATTTGTTCTTTTACTAAAGCATTTATTTCTTTGATACTAATTATATTTAAAACAGCAGATTTAACTGCTAAATATGATTTATCATCATTTTCCCAAAAAGCCATTACTGCATCTCATATATATTTATCTATAAATCATTTATTTATAGAAATATTCTCACTCATTTTTTCCAAATATATATTCAAAAAAGCCATATTTTGCTCTGGATTAAGTTTTTCTGAAATATTAGTAAATCATTCTATATCCGAAAAATACATAGAAATTTTACTTTTTTTTACTTTTTTTTCTCAAACTTTACTATATCAATCACCAGATTCAGAAACATTTTTTCAAACATATAATCAAAATAATTTTTTGAAATTATTTTTGATAAAATTAATTTCTGTAATATAATACATAGAAGTGAAAGATAATTGAATAAATATTACAGATTTTTCTTTTCACTTAACTTGTATAATATCCAATTTTCTATAAATAAAATCAGATTTATTTTTTATATTATCAATTAATTCTCATGAAGCACAAATATTTGTTCCATAAAATTTATTTATTGATTCTAATCTAGCAGCAAGATTTACATTATCTCATATAATAGTATAATTAAGTTTATATTTATCAGATCATAAATCTCAAATTACTGCTTCTCCATAATGCAATCATATTCTAGTATTAAGATTAATATCTACATTAATTTGTTCTTTTACTAAAGCATTTATTTCTTTGATACTAATTATATTTAAAACAGCAGATTTAACTGCTAAATATGATTTATCATCATTTTCCCAAAAAGCCATTACTGCATCTCATATATATTTATCTATAAATCATTTATTTATAGAAATATTCTCACTCATTTTTTCCAAATATATATTCAAAAAAGCCATATTTTGCTCTGGATTAAGTTTTTCTGAAATATTAGTAAATCATTCTATATCCGAAAAATACATAGAAATTTTACTTTTTTTTACTTTTTTTTCTCAAACTTTACTATATCAATCACCAGATTCAGAAACATTTTTTCAAACATATAATCAAAATAATTTTTTGAAATTATTTTTGATAAAATTAATTTCTGTAATATAATACATAGAAGTGAAAGATAATTGAATAAATATTACAAAATATATAGATCATAAAGGTAAAAATATAGAAAATCAATTATTATAAAATCATAATATAGAAAAAATAATTGTTAAAATAAAAAAAAGTATTATTTCAGATATCATTAAGAAAAATATAAATTTTTGAGATCAATTAAATTTAAATACAAAAAATATTAAAGTATTAATAAGTAATATAAAAAACACAATTATTTGTATTTCTTTTGAATTAAATATATAGATAAAATCTTTATTTAAAAATGATAAAATTTGATTTGAGTGAAACACAACTCCTGCTATTTGTCATATTATACTAGGTTTTATATCTTGCAAAGCTGGATCAACTGCTCATATAATAACTATTTTATCTTTAAAATATTCTGATAAATTTTCTTTATTATGATACACATCATACAACGATAAATAATTAAAATTATTATGATTAAGTTCATAAATTGGAGTAAACAGAAAATCTTCTCATTTCATATTCACTTTTGGAATATTAATATTTCATATAGAATAAAAATCATTTGTAGATTTTATTTCATTTTTTACAGCTTCTCATTGAGATAAAATAGAATTTAATTTATTATATTCATAATTTTGATAAATTTTTGCAGGAAATGAATCCAGATAAGAATCATTATTCTTTTCAAATTTCCTTGAATAAATTCATAAATCATAACTTTTAAATATTTTACTATGAACATGTCATATATCGGCTCAATTTGATAATAAAGAATCATCAGGTTTTACAAATTCTCATGAAGAATCATTATATGTAGCACCCAAAATAATTTTATCAGATAAATTTTCTATTAATTCTTCATCATATGAACTATAAATTTCAGTAAGCATTTTAGATCTTTCATCTTCTCCAGAAAATTTATATTTTTTTTCAAATAAAACATCTACTCATAATACATATGGTTCATAATAAAGAATATTTTCAATAGCTTTGGCATAATATCATCTATGCAATCATTGAAATGAAATATTTTCTTTATTGAAAAATTCTTGATCTATTCAAACAATAGTTATTTTATTTTTATTTTCAAAAAAAGAATTATTTATATCAGATATAACAGTATTTCTAATTGAAATCAATCAAGAATATATGTTAATATTTATAGTATCCAAAAAAGCTCTTCAGATAAAAAATATAGAAAATATAAATATAAAAATCTGTGATATATAAAATCAATATTTTCTATTAATTTTTTTTAAATTAAACATTTTAATTTTTTATTTTAAATTTAAATTAAATAATTTAATAATCATTATATTTGATAATATCAAATATTTTATTAAGATCTATATTTCATTTTATAAAATCTTCTATATCAGAAATATTAATATTTTCCCCTAGATCTAATGCTTTATTATATTTATTTATTACATAACTTTTTGCAATTTCCATATTATCTTGAGAAAGTAAATCTAATAAATTTAATTTAATTTTATTAAAATTTTCATTAACAGGAACTATTATCGCATCATCCAAATATTTCATATATCATTCAATTTCAGAATTTCATACTATTGCATTATATTTTTGTAAATTTTTATAATTATTTTCATATTCTTCATCAAAATATTTCATTAAAAATAATTTAGTAGATGAAATTGAAGCAAGAATTCATTTCATTTCCAAAGTTCATGAATAATTATTTTTCACATAATTTATTATTTTATTTTTATAATTATTTATTATATCAGAATCTTTTTGAAAAAATCTATTTATTTTTTTATAAGTTTCTTGTCATTTAATTTCTATAAACTTATTTATATCTATATTTTCAATAGAATTCTTAATAATTTGTAATCATTCTTTTTTATTAATCAAAAATTTTTCTCATTCATTATTTACAAATTCTATCAAATGATTAAAACTAAAAACAGTGCTAGTTCAAGATTGCAAATCGTGTTCTACATATCAAGATGTTCATCTTATTACCAAAGTTCAATTTGAAGTATTAATATTAAATCAATCATCAGATAAAATAGTTCTAACTAAACTAAACCATATTTTTCAATTTTCTATATTTATACTTGTTTTTGAATTTAATAAATTTTTATTTTCTTTTATTAAATCTTGAAATTTAATAGTAGTTTGAGGAAATATTCTTATGATAGTACCATCTCGGAGATTTATAACTACATCAGATTCTATATCTTTTGTAAGACTTGCAAATGTTATTATATAATCTTCTTTTATATCTATATTTCAAATATTTTCATCAAATAAATTATATGTTTTTATTCTTTCTCAAGAACTTTTTATTATAATTCTAGCATTATTTTTTTCCAAAATTGATAAATCATCATTAATATTAAAATTAATATAATTTGATTGATTTGCATAAAAACTACTAACATCAACCTCTTCATCGTATACAGGAATTATTGCAAATGTCAAAGCTACAAAATTAATTATTACTATAAATACAGACATAATAAATGCATATGTTGCTTTTATATGAGACAAAAGATATACAATAATTCAAGATATTCATAAAAATCATAAGAATATATTTCATATTCATAAAAAAAATTTCAAAAACAACAAAAAAAATATAAAAGTTCAAAACATATATAAATACTTATTCATTATAATTTAATTATTTTAATAAATAAACTCATTCTCAAATTATTCATTTTGAAATATTGACAACTTTTTCTATATCATCACATCAATTTATTATTAATATTTTTTCTTCATCTTTTTGTATTTCTCATTTACTGTTTTTAGTAAAAGATTTAACATAGTTTATTCTTTTTATGTTTTTTACTATATTTTGTTTCAATAACAAATTTATAAATCTTTTTATTTCTCTTGGTTTATTTGGACAATAAATAATATAATCTCACATTACAAAATAATAATATATAAAAAAATTATTAATACAATAATATATTTTTAATTTATTTTTGCAAGAAAATAAATATATTATGTATGATAAATTTTTTTTAAGAAAATTTTAATTCTTCTATAATATATAAATAAATTTAGCTCATTTTTTGATTAATATTACAGAAAAAAATCAATTTTTACTTGAATTTTATTTTTATTTTCTTATATATAGTAAAGTGGCACTGTGGCAGAGTGGTCTATTGCACGGGCCTGCAAAGCCTTGGCTCACCGGTTCGAATCCGGTCGGTGCCTTTTTTTTAAATTTGAAATCAAAAAATTTTAAAAAATAGTCTTAATTTGACTATTTATTTTTTTATTACAATAATTTAATATTCATTTTTTATGTTTTTTTCTTTCATAAATTCTATCTAATATTTCTAATACTAATTTTACATTTTATATACTAGTTTCTTTTAAATTATAATATATTATTGAAATAATTATTTATTTCATTTTTTACACTGATAAAATCATTATATTTTATAATATTAATTTTTAAATCTTTTGATTTATTTAATCATTTGATATAAGAAAATAGATGTTTTCTAAATTCTACAGGACTTCTGTATTTATCTTTTGTATTTAATCAAATATTTATATATTTTTCTTTATCATTTATATTAAATTCTTGACAAATATTATTTTTTTCATCCCAAGTATATTTATTAAAAACTTCAATAGCAAAAGATAATTCTAAATGTTCAATTATAGTCTCTTTTAATTCATTTAAATCAGGTTTTGATAGGGGAGTCAATATCCAAGGATTTCAAATACTAGCTTGTCATATCATTGCTCAATCTAGATTTTTGCATTTTGTAATTCAATCTTCATAAGAAATTATTCATCAATTTCAAATAATTTTGCAATTTTTATTTACAATTTTTTTTGCTTGATTTATAAAGTCTCGATCAACATTTCATGAATGTCATTGTTTAAATGTTCTTCAATGAATTCATATTAAATGACAATATTTTGATGCTTCTTTTATAAACTCTAATTGTTCTTGTATATCTTCTTTTTTTATTCATAATCTAGTTTTGATACTAAAAGGAGTAGAAATAGATTCAGATATTTCTTTTATTGTTTGTAAAGTTTCTTTTTTATTTTTTAACATTTCAACTCATCATCAACAAGCCATAATTTTGGGTGAAGGACAACCAATATTTAACTCAATTGCATTAAAATTATATTTATCATTTAATTCTTTTGCTGTAAAAATTAAATTTTTTTTGTTTCATCCAAAAATTTGTACAGTTATATTTTTTTCTAAATTGCTTTTTATTATATGATGAAAAACTCATTTTGGATTATGAAAATATCAATCTGCACTCATAAATTCTGTACATAATAATAATTCATCTTTTGTATTGTGTTTATTAAAAATTTTTTGACTGATAGTTCTATATGCACAGTCTGTTATTCAATCCATAGGAGCAAGAGCTATATACATTTTTATATATTAATTATGATAAATTTATTTATAAGCAAATATAATAAAAATATTTTATAAATCAACTTTTTAAATTCAAAAAATATAAATAAAAATTATTTTTTTAAACTTTCATCTTGATTTTTTTGTATACATTAATTTAAGTTCAAATTTGTTAATCATATAATTAATAATATTGTTTTTTTTATTAAATTTCATTTTTCCAATAATCAACCCATAACAAAGAATCTATATGCAATGGAGCTATTTTAATTTTTTTTGATATATCATCAAAATATTTTATTATTTCGCTTTCTTTATAATTTTTATTTCAAGTATTTATTTCATATATTTTTTTAATTCTACTATCTAGAGGTATACAAATATCAAAAGGAAATCTTTCTATTTTGTCAAAAACTATTCTACATGAATAAGCAAACATTTTAATACTAAAAACTATTGTTTTTGCAGTCTTTTTTTGTTTCATACAATAAGCAAGTTTTGTATTTAAACTAGTCATATTTTGATAATAATTTATTAAGGAATTTAAATTATCAACTTCTTCAAAAAATTTATCTATTTTTTTTAATCTTTTTATTTTCATATTTATCAATCTACGGTTATTTTTACTGTTTATCAAAAAAGTTTTGTACAATTCTATATTTTTCAAAAGTTTATCAAAATTTTGGTAAAGAAATTCAGCAAACTCTTGCCATCGTTTTTCTCAAGTTCAACTCAATTGATAAGAGATCAAAGAATTATAAATAATTATTTTTATGAAAAAAAATTTATCATTATCAGAAACATTTTTGTATTCATTTATTTTTATCCAAGATTTTTTTATATTAATATATTGTAAATCCTTTTTCTCTTCCAAATCAAGTATATAATTTATATTATAATTTTCCAAATATTTTTGCAACATAATTAAAAATATGTAATTTATAAAAAATATTCTTATGTACTCACAATAAT
>NZ_JAEDAM010000073.1 GCF_018420025.1 Candidatus Vampirococcus lugosii
TCAATCTCATAAATCCCAATTTACACTCTGTATATCTTTAGGATTAATTCATTGTATTTCAGTATTTAAATCAATTTTTTCTCATGACGAAATGTTATTTTTATTGACTTTCAAATTAGTTCAATGAAAAGAATTATTGTTATTATTGTTATTGTTATTATTGTTATTATTGTTATTGTTATTATTGTTGTTGTTATTATTGTTGTTATTGTTATTATTGTTGTTATTGTTATTATTGTTGTTATTATTGTTGTTGTTATTATTGTTGTTGTTATTATTGTTGTTATTGTTATTATTGTTGTTATTGTTATTATTGTTGTTATTGTTATTATTGTTGTTATTGTTATTATTGTTGTTATTGTTGTTAATAGATATATTATTATATGATTCTCATATTTTATTTCAATTTTTATCATAAGATGAAACTTTTAATTTATGATTTCAATCTCTAATTGGACCAAAATTTTTATTAAAATCAAAAACAATTCTTCAATTTGGATTACTTATATTAGTTTTATATTCATTTCAATCTATTTCCCATATCAAATAATTAGTATTACTAGATCAATTGTAAACACATCTTAATTTTTCATCAATTTCCAAAACTAATTTTTCACATCTAAATTTAATATTATTTCAATTATTTTTATTTTCCTCAAAAACTCTAACCAAAAAATTAGATGAAACATATTTTCAATTTGACATTTTTCATCTTGCTACAACATTATATACTCATTTATTTCTATAAATATGAGATGTATTTGGTCAGTTTCAATAATTACCATCACCAAAATCCCATTCTATAGATTCAAAATTTCAAATTGAATGAGAATCAAAATTAACTTCCAAAGGAGCAAATCATTTTTGATTATCAGTAAAAATATTTAATCAATATATTTTTTCATTATTATCACAAATTTTTGGATCTTGTTTAGGATTATAAACTAAAGGACATATACTATCTGATTCTCTTAATTTTTTAATATTTATATTTCATTTATCATCTACAACTCATATACTATTTTTAATTCAATCTCAACTAATATCATCATCACAGACATCACCAAATCAATCTCAATCTATATTATTTTGATTTGGATTATAATCATATGGACAATTATCCAAATGATTTTTAACTCAATCTCATGAATAATCATAATCAAATTCACAAGAATTAATTTCAAATAATTTACTTATTTGTTCCAAAATTTGTTTTCAAGTAGGAAATCAATCCAATGAAAATTCAATAACTTCATCATAAGAAAATATTCAATGTTTTCTCAAAACATTCATTTCTCAAACAGGCCGAACTCATTCACCATATTCAAATCAAGAAAATCAACATTCATCAAGATTAAATGTACAATATTTTATATAAGTTAAAAAAGTTTCATTAGTTTCAGCATTACAATTTCAATGTCAACATCTTTCAAATTCATTATTAATATTTTTTCTATCTTCAATAGATAAAGAATTATATTCAACTGTTCAATTTTGTAAAGAATCCATCCAAGATTTAATATTTGACCAATTTATTGAATATTCATTATAAACTTTTTTGGATGTAATATTAAATAATGATTGTACAAATTCAGAATTAGTAATATTATTATATCAACAGAATTTTCATGGACACAAAGGACTTGTATTAGCTGGATAACCATTTATATAATTATTAAATCAAGCATAAGCAATACACCAATAATTTTCACTTCAATACTCTATATCAGCAAAATTTTTATTTAATTTAGAAGAGAATTCATCAAACCGATTTTTATTTAAAGTTTCAACTATATCAGATGGCGGAGTTTTGCAATCATTACAATCAGCAAAATTTAATAATTTAACAAATTCAAAACGACTAACAGTATTTTTATCAAATAAATTATTATAATCATAACCTATATTATTTATTTTTTCATAAAAATTTGAATAAATATTTCAAATGAATACAAAAAATAATAATGATATTACAAAAAAAAACTTAATAATGTAATTATACATATTTTCTTAATTTTTAATATAAAAAACATATTTATATTAAATAATATAGTTTTTTACTCATTTTGTCAAATCAAAATATTTTTTATTTAAAAAATAGTTCTTTTAAATAAAATATAAAGCACTAGTTTCAAATTTATAAAATAACACTAAATATATATCTATTATTAGATAATAGATTATATTTATCAATCTTCAAGAAATAATTTTTTAATATTTTATTTATTTTTTAGTTTTTTCATCGAATCCATACTGGTGGGAAATTTGAAATAACTCTTTCTTTCAATTCTAATCACATATTTTTATAAACTTTTTTGAAAATAAAAGGCATATATGTAATTGTTCTATATACACTCCCCCATTGAGAATCTGCTTTTAATATATTATTTACAAGTTTTGTTCTATTTTTTTCAGGAAGTATAGGAAGAGAAGAGATTATAATATCTAATTTAGGAAATTCATATTTTGATAATATATCAAACATATTTTCAGCAGTATTCTTTTCTACAAAAATATTTGAATAGCTTGAATATCTATTAAATAACATATCAACATAAGAATTTTCTAATTCTACAAGTATTAATTTACTATCAGTTTTCATATTTTTTATAATTTCTTGAGTAATAACTCATGTTCAAGGTCATAATTCCATAATATAATTTATATTATCAAAATCTATTCAATTAATAAGTTTTTTTGATAAAGTGTTGGAACTAGGAACTAAAGATGCATTTCTTGACGGGTTTTTAAAAAAATTTTTTGCAAACAGAATATTATCTTTCATCAGAATAATTATTTTTTGTATATAAAATCAATTTATTATCAAAAAAATATAATCTTTTGAATTATAAATTTAGATAAGATATAATTATTTTAAATAATATTTCAACAAAAAAATATAAATTAATTTATAATTCAATCTACAAAAAATCATCAATTATAATTATCTTTTTTAATTTTTCATACTAATTTTGTTGGATTTCTTAATTCTACTAATCACAAATCTTCTCACTTTCACCAAAACATAACTGGAAAAGTATTTCATTCCAAACTTGCATATGCTTTCAAATGTCATTTTCATTTTTTACCTACTTTTTCTACATCATTAAATATTATATTTTCCATCAAAAAAACTGGTTCACGATTTCATTCTCAAAATGGTGCAAGTTCATTAATTTTAAGTATTTTTTCTTTTTCTAATTCATGAGGATATATTTTAGTATCTATTTGTATAGATTTTATCAAATCTTTTTCTGTAATATTATTTTCTCAATATTCATAAAACAATTCAATAACAGTAGATAAATTTGAGATTTTGACTGTCATTCATCAAGCTTGTTTATGTCATCAATATCTTTCCATATATTTTCATGCATAATTTAACATATCTATTACCGAAAAATATTCAGGTCAACGAAGTGATGCAACTGCAAATCATTCTTTTTCTTTTATAGATATTATAACTGAAGGTTTATTATATTTTTCTGTAAGTCTTCAAGCTGTGATACCAACAATTCATTCATGAATATTATTTGATTGTGCTATCAAAACTTTTTTTGGATTTATCTATAATTTTATCTATTTCTTTATATCAATCATCTTGAGATTTTTTTCTATCATTATTTATTTTTTCTATATTTTCCAAATGTTTTTTTTGTTTATCTCATGAATATATAAGACAATTTAAACTATCATAAGGACTTTGCATTCTTCATCAAGCATTTATTCTGGGTGCAATCATAAATCATATATGAAATGTTTCTATATTATTTTTTATATTCAAAAAACTCAAAAAATTACTAATTGATTTTGGAATTAATTTTTTAGTATTTATATAATCTATTCACATTTTTGTCATTAATCTATTTTCTCACAATAGAGGTACACAATCAGCAACGGTTCATATTGCTACAATTGGCAACAAATAATTTAATGCAATTTTTTTTCTATTAATATCTTTTATATAAATTTTGATTAATGCACTAGCAATTTTGAAAGCAACTCATACTCAAGCAATTCATTTAAAAGAATAATTTGGACTAATTTGTGGATTTACTACTGCTAAAGTTTTGGGAATTTGATCAAGTGCTTTATGATGATCAGTTATTATTAAATCAAGTCATATTTTACTTGCATATTCAGCTTCTTTTATACAAGTAATTCAATTATCTACAGTAATTACCAAATCTGCTCATACAGATTTTATTTCATCCAAATGATGTTTTTTCATTCAATATCAATCTGTAAGTCTATTTGGAAGTCTTATTGATATTTTTTTATAATTCAAAAAAATTGTAAAAAATTTATATAACAAAAAACTTGATGTAATTCAATCTACATCATAATCTCATAAAATCACTATTTTTTCATTATTTTTAATAGCTTTTTGTATTCTATGTATTGCTATTTCAAAATCGTTTAATAAATATGGATCTATCCATGAATTTGTAAATGTTGGATTAAGAAAATCATCAATACTTCAATCAATTTTTCTTATTTTAAGTAATCTTTGTAATAAATCTTCATTTGGATTGTCATATATAATATCCATAAATAATCTTAATATTATGATAAAATAATAATTTTGTTTCTAATCTTCTGCACCTAAATTAAAGAAAAAAGTGAATTTTGTTGATTCTGTAGGTAATTTCTTTGATTTCTATTTCGGAAAAATTTTCAATTATGTAATATATATTCAACTACTTCTAACCAGGCATACATATAATAATTATTTAGTCTTTCAACTTCACTTCTTAAATGTATTTTCTCTAAATTGTTTGTAAAAAACATTCTTTGTCATTTATTATTTTTTATCACCACCAAATAATATTTTCTCTTAGAGTTTGAATTAAATATCTTTACCATTCAATAGTAAAGTTTTCCTCTAATTTTCTTGCCTCCTTTCAGACTTATCTCTACCTCCTTTTTCAAGCTTCTCAAATATACTATTTTGCCTCATTTTCATAATATTTTTTTCTTTTACAAAATCAACATCTTTTTCTCGCCCGGGCGGGAAAAGTAGTACAAAAAGCTAAGATTAATAAATAGATGAGTTAGTTATAATATATTAGCTACCAAATTCACTATA
>NZ_JAEDAM010000074.1 GCF_018420025.1 Candidatus Vampirococcus lugosii
TAAAATACCAGTGATAGTAAAAGAAAATAATTGGGTTCCAGTTAATAATACAAATAGTGATTGATCTTCATTTATTGTATTATGAGATAATAGTGAGATTGTAAAAAAACAAGATGGAACAATCTTATCAGGTGATAGTTTGGATGATGTATTTGTTGAAGTGAATGAATATAATATGGAACAAGGTATTAGTCGAAAGACTTCATGTGTAAAGCTAATATCAGAAGAAGTTTGTAAAAATTTGGACCCAGATAATAATACAGTACTATTATATGATGATAACTGGAATAAACAGGGTACTTTAGAAGACTGTTATGAAGACGAGTTTACTTATGTTTTTGACACTGCATCTTTTAGTTTTCCTATCGATGACGACGATCCTATTTATGGAGATTATACACAATGACGGTTGGCTTGTATACGAAAATAGAAAAAGTTTCTATTGTGTTTCTTAAATTTTTGGGCGAGTAAAAAATATTTATTTTGTAGTAGTGAGTATTATTGTGTTTTCTTTTGAAATTATGATTTTATTTGTAAGTTTATATAATTTATCATACATATTTTCTACATAATTAAAAATTTCTTGTTCAAAATTTTTTAAATTTAACAATTCTTTTATATAATTCATTTTATTATATTTTATTAATTTTAAACTATTTAAACTTAATTTTAATACCTCCTTTATACATGTTTTTTTATAAATTTCCACTAATTCCACCTTTTTTATTTATTGTTTTTATTATTTCTTAATTAACTTTTCAAAGTTTTTTTATCTTTATTACTGCATAAGATTAGGTTTTTAATGTTATTATTACATTTTATATATTATTACTATTGAAAAAAAAATAATTATTTTTATAATACATATTGTTTATTTTTTATATAAAAATATATAATGATTAAATTTATATTCAAATTTATATTACTTATTCTCTTTCCTTTTTTTTCGTTTTTTTCATTTTCTTATGCTCAAGATGATTGATGATGAGATACATGATGATGAGATACATGAGATTGATGATGATGAGATACATGAGATTGATGAGGATGAGAATGTGATTGAATTGAATTAAATACTAATGTACCTTTTATTCGTAAATGTCTAGAAAAAGAAAATGCTGATACTGCTTTTCCTAAGCTTATGGGATGATTATCAAAAATTGTAATTACTTTTACATTAGTAATAGCTTTTTTGATGGTAGTAGCAGGTTGAGTTTTGATTACTATGAGTTGAGCAGATCAATCAAACTTTTCAAAATGAAAAGAATTAATAATTAAAGTTATAGTATGAATAGTACTTTTGGGATCTTCATGAGTTATATTATATATGATAAATCCAAATTTCTTTTCATAAAAAATTTATAATTTAATAAAAAATCTTAATGGAAATTAAAAAAATAGAAAATTGATATATTTTGACAAACAATATTTTTTATTCACATAATGAATGATTAGATTGATATATTAACCTTTATCAAAATATTGCTGAAGATTTTGTTTATGGTAAATCTGATATAGTTAAAATAAATTATCCTTGAGAATATGATATTTCTGATATATACATAAAATGTATACAATCAAATATAAAACTTAATTATTATGTAAAAAATGATCAAAATTCTTTTTGTATAATTCAATCTGAATCCGTTTTGGATAAAGATGAATTTCAAATTGCAGACTATATTTTAATATCAAATGAAATAGAATCTTCTATAAAATTAAAAATGGAAAAAAATGAAATAAAATCTAAACTAATATTATTGGAAAATATAGTTTAAATATAAATTATCATAACTCAATCATTTTTGTCTATTTGAAAAATCTTATAATTTAGTTGATTTTTTTTAATAAATTCATATAATGTAGTCATCTTATCATTAAATTTAATTACATCATCTAGTAAAATTATTGAATTTTTATTAACAATTTTTAATACTAATTTCAAATACTTGTAGTAATCTGCTTTTTTTGCATCTATAAATACAAAATCTATTTCTCTTATAACTTTTTTAAATGGAAATTTTAAAAAATCAAAGTTATATAGAACAATATTTTTTAGTTTTGATTTGTTTATATTGTCCAATGTCTGTTTATATGTATTTTTAGATATTTCAAATCAATATATATTTCAATTTCGATTTTGTATAATAGATGCTTGAAGTATGATACTATATCAAATTGATGTTCATATTTCCAAACAATTTTTGGGTTTATATGTGTTTAATAAGTTTACTATAAATTTTTCAGTATTATTACTAATGATCGGTATATTAAGTTTATTTGATAGATGTTTAATATTATTTAAACAAGTTTTTTGGTAATTCATAATTTTAAAATTTAATTAATAAAATAAATATAATGTGAGAAATTTCACCAAATAGTAATGTAAATATAAATTTGAAGAAAAATATAAATGTAGAAAAAAAGAATAATATAAAAGTATCTACAAAAGTCAAGAAAAAAGAGTTCCCAGTAAGAATTTGAAGTTTATTATGATTAGAACAAGTTGGTCAATGTATATTTATTGAGTATAAAGATGATATAATAATTGTAGATGCAGGTATGGAATTTGCAGCAGATGAAATTTTGTGAGCAGATTATTTAATTCCCGATATTACTTATTTGAAAAAGAATAAAAATAAAATTAAATGAGTAGTATTAACTCATTGACATCTTGATCATATATGAGCTTTGAGACATATATTACCAGAATTGGATTATCCTACTGTTTATACTACTCCATTGACTTTAGGAATAGTTAAGAAAACATTTAATAATGCAAGTGATGCAAATAAAGTAAAAAGTAAAATAGTAAATCCAGATAGTGATATAATCAAACTTTGATGTTTTAGTATAGAATTTGTTCCTGTAAATCATAATATTCCAGAAACTTTGGCATTAGCAATTCATACTCCAAAAGGTTTAATATTTAATTCTGCTGATTTCAAAATAGATTATACTCCAGCTATAGATAAACCAGCTGATTTATGAAAAATAGCTAGAATATGATTAGAATGAGTAAGATTATATATATGAGATTCTTTATGATCTGAAAGAAAATGATGGGCTATATCTGAAAAAGTTATTTGAGAAAATTTGGAAAATATAATAAAAAATGCTAGATCTAGAATAATACTTGCTACTTTTGCTTCAAATATCGGTAGGATAATACAAATAATTCAAAATGCTATAAAATATGATAAAGTTATTTTTCTAGAATGAAGATCTATGATAAATAATGTAGAAATTTGTCAAAAACTTTGATATCTTGATGTTCCGAGATGATGTATTCGTAAATTAAGTGCTGATGTTGATAATATGCCACCTGATAGGGTTGTTATTCTTTCTACTTGAGCACAATGAGAAGAATTTAGTGGTTTGGCTAGGATATCAAGATGAGATCATACAAGTTTTAAATTAAGAAGAGATGATACTGTTCTTATGTCTGCATCTACTATTCCTGGTAATGAACAGAGTGTATGAAAAATGCTTAATCATTTGGTAGTACAAGATATTAATTTAATTACAAATTCTGAACTTGATATTCATGCTTCTTGACATGGTTATCAAGAAGATCATAAACTTATGTTGAACTTGATAAAACCTGATTATTTTATGCCTTTTTATACAGATGCAAGACTTAGATATAATCATAAAAAAATTGCATTAGATATGGGTATGCAAGAAAAAAATATTTTGATGCCTGCATTAAACTGAAGTGTTATAGAAATGTATGATGATGAAATTCTTATTTCAAAAGAAAAAATAGAGCTTGATACTGTTATGGTTGATGGTAAAGGAATATGACATCTTTCTGGTGAATATGTTATGAAAGCAAGAAAAATTATGTCAGAAAATTGAATTTTTGCTTTAATATTCAAAATTGATTCTATCAATAAAGAATTAGTTGGGAATATTCAAATAGAATCTAGAGGATTTGTTTATTCTTCAGAAGTTAAAAAAATTCATACTAATGTAGTAGAATTCGCCAAAAAAAGATATTATGAACTTTTGAAAAGAAAAATGTCTACTAAAGAAATATTAAAAAGTATAAAAGATGATTTATGAACATATTTATTCAAAATATTGTGAAGAAGTCCTATGATTATGCCAATGTTTGTTTATATAAATAGAGATGTTTCTTGAAATTATGATGATGATATAGATGCAGAAGATTCTTTAGTATGAATGACTCTAGAAGAACAAGGTTGAGATTACAAATAATTAAATTTAAGTTTATTTAATAAATAAAAAATCTACTTCAAATAAATAAGTAGATTTTTTTTGTTATGTGTTAAACTCATCTTTGTAGAACAAAATTTATAAATCCTTGATTTAGACAAGGATTTGCTAGAAAATAAAAATAGATTTATGTACTACATAAATTTTGTAATTTTATTTTAAAATAATTTATTTTCTATTTCTTTTTGATTTTCTTCAAGATAATGAATATATTTATTTAAATAAATACATAAACAATAAAAAACTATAATTTCTATTTACTACTACAGAATAAAACATTTTTTATTTACAAAATATTTTAGATTGTCTAAGATTGTTTTATAAAAAATAGTTGAAAAAAATATAAGTTTATATATAAATTTTTTAAATTTAATTTTTTAATATATAAAATATTCCAAAAATGTTGAACAAATTTAAAACAGATTATTCTCCTTTATATTTTTTAGCTTCTTTATGAGCTTGAGGTTTATCAGTAAGTTTTTTTATGTATCTTATGTTTTTGACAAAACATGAAAATACTCCTATACCAACTTTTGATAGTATTATGAGTGTTTTGCAAAGTTCAAATTTATTTATGCTTTTAATGATTGTTTTAGTTTATTTATTAATAACTATATTTGCTATAATTCATATCAAACTTTTGATAACGAATATCAAGAATTATATTTATTTTAAACAAACTCAATCTTTTTCAAAATTAAAAAATTCAAATGATGAAGTTATACTTATGAGTATTCCTCTTACCTTGACTATGACTATGAATGTTTTATTTGTTGTTTCTACATTATCTATTCCTAATTTATGGTCTTTTATAGAATATATATTTCCTTTTGCTATATTTTGATTCTTAATTATATGATTCTATGCTTTAAAAATTTTTTGAGATTATTTTACAAGATTAATAGTAAATTGAGATTTTGATTTTACCAAAAATAATTCACTTTCTCAGATGATATCTATATTTGCTTTTTCTATGATTTGAGTTTGATTAGCTTGACCAGCTGGTATGTCAAATAATTTATTTACATCTTGATTTGCTATGTTTTTTTCTATACTTTTTATAGTTATTTCTATGTTATTAACTATAGTAAAACTTACTATTTGAATAGAATCTATATTTAAAAAATGATTAAATATTCAAGCTTCGCCTTCTTTATGGATTATGATTCCTATTCTTACTCTTTGGTGAATAACTTTTATTAGACAAGAACATTGAATATCTACAAATTTTAATTTTCATACTCCAGAAGTTGTTTTATTTTATATAAGTTCTGTAATTATATCATTACAAATTATATTTTGATTATTGTGATATAAAGTTATGAAAATTAATAAATATTTTAAAACATTTATTTCTTGATCTGAAAAATCTCCTGCTTCTTATGCACTTATATGTCCATGAGTTGCATTTGTTGTATTTGGTTTTTTCTTCTTACATAAAGGTTTAGTTTTGAATTGAATAATAGAGCAATTTAGTGTGATTTATTTTGTAATATTATTTTTATTGTTTATATTGCAAATTAAAACAATAATTGTTATGTTTAAATTAAATAAAAAAATGATAGGTTAAACCTTAAGTAGATTCTATATTATTTTTTTGATAAACTCCATTTATCGAAATCAAAAATATAATCTACTCATCAATCATTAAATTTTATAAAATGATTTCAATCCATTTTTGAATAATTCTTTTTCTCACATATACAAATAATTTATCATTGATAATATTAATGATTTCCCAAATCTTCTCAGATCATTTTTTTCCCGCCCGGGCGGGAAAAATCAACTACTCCTAATTTATATAAACTATTATTTGAAATAATAAATCTATTTTTCCAATTTATTTTATACAAAAAAAGATATTGTCTAATAATATCTCTAGTTTGGGATGACAAAGATTTCCAAGTAGTTTTATTTGAACTAATTCTATAATAATAATAAAATCAAAATTGTAATTTACGAAGTTTTTTAATCTTTTTTTTCAAATT
>NZ_JAEDAM010000075.1 GCF_018420025.1 Candidatus Vampirococcus lugosii
TTTTTTCATATGATGTTTATGCAAAAGATATAAATCTAAATTCTGTAAATGAATTTTCTAGTATTTCATTAAATAATTTTAATAAAAATTGAAATAAAAATAATAAATATTGATTTGGAAGAGGAAAGATATGAAGTAGTATTTAACTTAAATCCAGAAGATTTAAAATTGGAAATAGAAGATAATGAATGAAATGAAATAAATTGAACATCAAATATATATAAATTAGTAAATGGAAGTTATAAATATAAAGCAAGTTTGACAGGATATAATAGTTTGACAGAAGAATTTGAGGTAAAAGATGAATGAAAAATAATAAATGTTGATTTGGAAAAAATAGAAGTAGATCCAGAAGATCAAGAAGAAGAAATATATTGATGAATTAGAAGAAGAGAGTGGAAAGATTGAGAATGGTGAGAATGGAAAATAATTTGTAATTCTTGATATGTAAAATCTTGAAATTCTTGTAAAAAGAGAAGTTCTTGAGGATGAGGTTGATCAAGATGGACTCCACCAGCTAAAGATAAAGAAAGTAAAGAAGATAAAGAAAGTAAAGAAAGTAAAGAAAGTAAAGAAGATAAAAAAGATAAAGAAAGTAAAGAAGATAAAGAAAGTAAAGAAAATAAAAAAGATAAAGAAAGTAAAGAAGATAAAAAAGATAAAGAAAGTAAAAAAGATATTATAGGTAAAGAAAAAGCTAAAGAAAATATTTCAAAAAAAATATTTGATTGAAATAATTCAAAACAAGTACAAAAAGAATTAAATAATAAAATTAAAAATGATAGATTAAAGAAAACTCTACCGTTATTTGAAAAAGCAATTAATTTATCTAGATTTGATAATTTGGATTGAAATGAATATTATAAAAATGTATTGATAAATTATCAAAAAATGATTTTGTGAATAGATTATTTTTTGAATACAAAAGATCCATCATATAAAACTATAATATTTGATAGTTATAATAATCTTAATAAATCTTATAAAGAATTAAATAATAGTTTGAAAAAAAATAATAAAAAAGAAATTAATATTGCTATTAATAAAAAAGAAGAAAAAAAAGAAATTAATATTGAAAGTATTATAAATTATTTTGTAGAAAATTGAGTAGTAGAAGAAAATGTTTTTGATAAATTAGATAATTTTATTACAAGAAAAGAAGTGGCAAAATTAATGAAATCTATAAATGATAATACTTCAACGATTAATTTAAATATGAATTGATGATGTTATATTACAGATATTTGAAGTTTAAATTGAAGTTATGCATCAGATATTAGATGGGCATGTTGAGTTTGAATATTATGAACTGAAGATAATAAATTTAATCCAGATTGACAAGTAAATATATATGAATTATATTCAAATTTATCAAATAAATTTGATAATAAAATATTTAAATCAGTACAAGATAATAGATCATTACTTAATTATAGAAAGTTTTTTACTGATTTTTATAAATTTATAGTTTGATAAATTAATTATAAAAAATAATGTGATACTATATATCACATTATTTTTATTTAATAACTAGTAAATGCTAAATCAGAATTTCAAGTATATTTCCTAAAAGAATAATCTTCTGGTATCCAATATCATTTGATAGAACTTAAACATCTAGTTACATTATTTTGCCAATTATAATCAGATGATGCATATATAGTACCATCTTTATTTCCAAATCTAGATAATTCAGTAATTTGTGTATGTTCTCCAAGATATTTATTTGATAAAGTTAAATATATAACTCTAGCTCATTGTTGTGCATTATCATATCATACTCTATCTCATCTATCATTATTTCCAACATTTCAAACATTAAATGGAGTGGTTAAATTTTTACCAAGTCAAGATTCAGATGCTGCAATACAAATTCATAAATCTATATCTACATTAATATTTTTGGATGCATTTTCCCACAAAGATAATTGTGAAAATTCTCATATTCAATTAGCTCTAAGATAATTTAATCTTCTTTCTTCAACGGTATTTCAAGTAATTTTTTTTATATTATTCATATCGGTATTCCTTGCTAAGCTATCTGTTAAATATTTTCTTCTATATATTGGAGGTAACATATTTTTATTTCTGACAATACTTAAATCCAAATAGTTTATAGGATCAACATGACTTCAATTTTGTAAAATTTCAAAATGTAAATGCGGTCAAGTACTTAATAGACCTGCTCATCTAGTTCAAGGTTTTCATCAACTAAGTCATATAATTTCTCATCTTTTTACATAATCTCATTGATTTACTACTATTTTTGACATATGTAAGTAAACACTTACATATCAATATTTATGTACTAATATCATCCAATTAAGACCTGGACCATCATTATTTACTACATGATATACAATTCAATTAGCAGGAGCATAAACTTCAGATCATTGCTCTACAACAAGATCTACTGCTAAATGATCAGCTCAAAATTTTCTTTTATATCTAGGATCATCAAAAAAAGCAGAAATTCATGAAACATCATTAACAGGCCAAGAAAAAAAATTACCTACATTTTCTCTTTCAGGATTTTTAAATAATTCAGAAAAATGAAATTCGGAATCAGATTCCATATCTGCTTTTAAAATATTATTATTTATAGTTTTAATTTTATTTTCTATAGTCTGTTTTTCATTGAATAAATTATTTAATTCAGAATCTACATTGTCTTTATCTTCTTTTATATATTCAAATAATTTTTTAAGATAAATTTTTTGTTGTTCATAATTTTTTAATTCATTTTGATATTTTCTTACTTGTATTTTATTGTTATCTCTAATAAATAATATATTTTTTGCATAAGATAAATATTTTTTTTCTTGTTCAGAAATTAAATACATCAAATCATTCATTTTTAATGCTATAGATTGTATAACTTCTTCTCAAGATAAAGAATTAGCAATATTTTCAGAATTAACAAGTAATTTAATATCATCTATATTTGATCATTTTCAATAAAAATCATTATTAATTCTGTATAATACATTTGTATATCTTTTTAAATTTTCTTTATTTACTTTTAAATCTTTATGTAAATAACTAATTTTAGTTTCCAATTCTCAAAGTATTTTGGTTTGGCGATTTATTTCATTTAATCTTTTACTCATACTTTTTTCTGATTCTTTCATACTTCTTATAGTATTAGTCATAGAAGTTTTTATCATACTATATCTTTTTGTAATAACTTTTCTTCTTCATTCAAGATTTTCAAAATCATTAACAATAGCATTTAAATCTGAACTTAAAGAGTTAACTCTATCTCTAGCCCGATCAATTTGTCTCAAAAATCACATAGTATTATTTTCATAGATACTATCTATTATTTCCAACTGTTTACTCCTAAAAAACTCAATTCAATTAGAATCTTGTGATTCAATTTTTTCATCATCCAAAATAATACTACCAGTATTTGTTTTTATATCTTTATTAATATTTTCTGCAAAAGTAAATGAAAAAGAAAATAATAGAAAAAGAAATATAAATATTTTTTTGCAATTCATAGTTATTTTATAAAATTAATTTAATAAATCAGTATTTCTTTTATTTTCAATTTGTTTAGCTGTAACAATAATTCTTTGTGCATCAGATCAAATAGGATAACATCACATTAAACTAAGATATTTTCATCAAGAAGAATATTTTTTATATTCATCAGGAACATCTTTTGGTCGTTTGATAACTTTACTAAAAATTTCATATTCATATAATATTCAATTCCAAATTATTTGGACTTTATCTCAATCGTCTAATCTAGGTAATCTTGCAAAAACTTCACCAAAAGGATTTTTTTTCCACCAATAATAACTAGTATGTCCAAATATCATAGTATTTCATTCATTTCATGGATCAGCAGTAAATGGATATTTAACAACTCATTCATATAATTCATCATCAAAATCTCACTCTGCCATTTTTTCGGGTATTATATATTTAGTATCTACTATTGGAGCATCTATTCATATAGAAGGTATTATTATTCTATTATCTGGAGGTAATAAATTATAACTCATTTCATAATCAACACTACTTGCCAATAAAAATGTTTCTAATTTCTTTTCATTTAAATTATAATTAGATTTAAAAGAAACTTTTTTTAAAGAATCATCTATTATTCATAAATAAAGTTCTTTTTTATCAACATTATTTTTAGTATCTTCATTATTTTTTTGTAAACTATCATTATTTTCCAAAATATTATTATTTTTATTTCAATTTTTATTAAAATTATTTAATGAAATACTAGAAAATTCATTTACAGAATTTAGATTTATATCTTTTGCATAAACATCATATGAAAAAAATTTTTCTTTTATAGAAGAATAAAATACATTAAAATTGATAAATATTATTCAAGAAAATAGTATAGTAGAAAATATAAAAACAAATTTTATAAATTCTAATCATAAAATCTTTAAAATAGAAAAATTATTTTTTTTATTTTCTACATATAATTCATCATAATAAAGTTCATCTTCAATTGAGTCTTCCTGTAATTCATCTTCAATTGAATCTTCCTGTAATTCATCTTCAATTGAAT
>NZ_JAEDAM010000101.1 GCF_018420025.1 Candidatus Vampirococcus lugosii
TAGGTTGTTTAAAACTAAAATTTAATTTTTTTTTAAGATATTTCTTACATTACTAATACAATATTTTATTCAAAATTTTTTTTCTATATATTTCTGTGCATCTTCTGCGGTATTAAATCATTTCTTTTCATTTTCTTCTTTTATTATAGCTATTTCTTTTTCTGATAACTTTGAAGGTTTTCAATTATTTTTAGTTGATAATAATCACTCTATTCATCAATTATTATATTTTTTTACCCATCTTGCAATTGTATCTTCTGAAATATTTAAAAGTTTTTGAATCTGTTTATATTTTATTCACTCTAATCTAAATCTTAAACATTGTAATCTTTTTAATGATTTTCAGCTTTTTTCAGTTTTTTCTCTTAACTCTATTTCTTTTATTTTTTCTATCATAATATTTTCATTATTTATAAATATATATATATATATTATAACTATTCTTACTAAAAAAGCAAAATATTTTTAGTATATAAATTAAAAGTTATTATCATTATAAAGATTTCCTTTATAAATTAAATAGTTTTCGGAACGAAGTGGAGAAAACACATTATTCTCCCCCTCCTTTTTTAGAAAAAATCAAATTTATTCCCCTTTGAAAGCCTATCATTCCTTATTCTCCGTTAAAAAAATATTTTTTGAATTGCATATAACTAATTTTTAAATATTTATTATTTAATAGTAAATGATCTAATAGTATTATAAATATTTTCTTGTACTACAGATTTAAAATCTATTGTTGATAATTCTCATTTTTTAAAAAGTTTGGATAATAAACTAGAACTAACTTCCAAAACTCAATTTAATTTTCATTTTTTTTCTAATAAAATTTTTAATTGATTTTGATCAAGTATTTTATATGTTTTATTTTTAATAACACTAATATAAAAATTATTTCAATAAATTCTAGATAAATTTTTATTTTGCGAGTAATTTATAAATATTTGCTTCATATTATTTTTTTGTTTTTCCAAATTATTAATATCTTTAGATATTTTTCAATACTCATCTATCATTGATTTCAAAGTTTTATTTCATATTTCAGAAATAGTTTCATCATTCATAAAACTATGAGCAAATAATGGACAAATAGATTTATATTCACAAAATTTACATCAATAATTTTCTACTTCTTTAAATTCTGATTTATTTCACATATTAAAATTAAATCTTTTGGATTCTATTTCATTTATAATAAAAATATATTTATCTTTTATTTTTTCCAAAGATAAATCATCAATTTGCCAAATATCTTTTATATCAAAATGTAAAAAATGTAATTGTGCATAAATATTTTTTAAATATTTTCAATATTTTTGTTTTATTCATAATGCATAAAGTGTAAGTTGTTCTTTATATTCCTCATTTTCTTGTGTTGGTAAATTTTTATTAGTTTTGTAATCATTTATTATAAAATCGTCTCATTTTTTATCTAATCTATCAATTATTCATCTAAATTTTATATTCTCATTTAAACTAAAATTTATATTTTGTTCAGTAGATATAATTTTTATTGAATCAAAAGGATAATTTTCATTAAAATAATTTGTTATATATATTTCACCTCTTTTTATATAATCCGATAAATTTCAACTTCACTTTATAATTATTTCTTTTCATTCTTGTGAAATATCATCTATTTTTTGCTTCCAAATAGAATTATATTGTTTCATATAAAAATCTAAATCATTTTTTTGAAAAACATTTATATCATTATACAAATTTTCCAATACTTTATGAACAATTTCTCATAAAATCAAATCAGAAGTATATTCTTTCTCTTGCAATTTAATTTTATCAATATATTTATATCTAAAAGCTAAAGGACATTTATTATATAATTGAATTTGAGAAAAAGAATATACTGACATTCTAATATTATTTAATTATTTAAATCTTTATTTTTTTATAAAAAAATCTAAAAATCCCAAGTTCATTTCATACTACTAGATTGAGAATAATTAGTTACCGTAGTTTCAAAAAAGTTTGCTTTTTCGCTATTTTGATCTTGTATTCTTTCCAAATGTTTATAAGGATTTTTTGTTGCATCTGGATATAGTGGTTTAATTCATAGACTTTCTAATCTCTGATTTGCAAGATATTTTGTATATCATATTATATTCTCGTCTGCCATTCATATTATTTTATTGTTTAGTATATGTTTGGACCATTCTATTTCTTGATTTACCGCTGTATCCATCATTTTCAACAATAACTGTTCATCATAAATATCAGGGAATTCATTTTTTATTTCTTTTATAATATTAGCAAATATTACTACATGTGTTTCTTCATCTCTACGAATATAATTAATCATTCTATCGCTTGCCAACATTTTATTATGATCTGCGAGAGTATCAAAAAAAGCAAATCAATTATAAAAATATATACTTTCCAAAAGCCAATTTGCTACTATACTTCTAAATAAATTTTGGTCATTAGGTTCATTAACAAAATCTTGATATATTTGTCATATAAATTTATTTCTTTCCAACAAATGTTTGTCTTCTCTTCGGAAATAAAGAATTTTTTCTCTTTTATTAGCTGATACTACAGTTTCCAATATTGTTTGATATGATTGAGAATGTATTGCTTCTTGAAAAGCCTGTATACTCAAAATTAAATTAACTTCAGGAGAGGTAATATAATCATTAATATTTGGTAAATTCATAGTTTGTATACTATCAAGAAAAGTCAAAAAAGAAATAATTCAATCATAAGCTTTTCTTTCATCATCATTTAATACTTCATCATATTCAACAGCATCTTTATTTAATCAAGAAACTTTTTCAGGTATCCAAAAATTTCCAAGCATTACTTTATACATTCATTTAGCCCAAGAATATTTTACATTATTTAAGTTAAATAATCAGGTTGTATTTCAATGTATTATTGTTCTATCATCTATATCATCTCTTCAATCTGGATTAAATATTAAGTTTTTTTCTATCATAATTTATTTACTATATTATAAAACTTTTCTGTTCTTTCTTCAACAGTTCAAGTAAGAGTATAATAATCTGGATAAAATATTTCTAATAAATCAACTATTCTATTGTCAATCTCTTTTTGAAATTCAATTCATTCAAATCTAACTCAATCATTTTCTAACTCAAATTCAATAGGAATATAAAAAATTGCATCATATCTTTTTTTCAAATTTGCCACTTTTTCAAGAAAATCATAACAATATAATCATTCAGAATAAGCAAGTATATCATATATACTTCTATCTGATATAAAGTTTTTTGCTTTTTTCTCTTGTATTAGTTGTTGTATAAAAACATTATGTTGAAAATTTGATTTGTCTATCGGTTCCATATTTTTAGGATTACCCATAATTTCAATTAATTCTCTTGCTATTTCATTTATTTTTGTATAATTTTCTAATTCTAATTTTTCCAAAAGATTAGTTTTACCCACTCAATGAGCACCTGATATAGCTATTTTCATATTTAAATATACATTAAATAAATAAATTTAAATTATTTTATTTACTATTTTTAACACCAAAAATATAAGTTAAAGAAGTTGCAAAAAATATAGAAGAGAAAGTACCAGCAATAACTCATATCATTAATGTAAATGAAAACAACTGTATAACTCAACCTCAAAATATAAACATACTTATCAAAACTAATAAAGTGGAAAAGGATGTTGCCAAAGATCTTCTCATAGTTTGCCATATACTTTTATCAAAAATTTCTACATAATCAATATTATTATCTTTAATTTCTGATTTATTAATTTTAACTGTTTGTCAATTATCTTTTTCCAATTTTTTTTCTTTAGTATATGATATATTTTCTCTTATTCTATCAAATATTATAATAGTATCATTTATACTATATCACATAATAGTAAGTATAGAAACTATAAATATTAAATCAACTTGTATAGCACTATTTAGAAACATAAATATTCAATATGCTCATGCAGGAATCAATACATCAAAAAGCAATGTAAACATAGTAACTAATGCCAATAATCAAGGTGAAAGATATTCTCTTATTCAAGAAAATGCAAATAACATATAAATTCAAATAAACAACAAACCAAACAGTATAGCAGTAATAGCTGCTTTTTTCATCCAATCTCATATACTAGGACCTATTATAGCATTTTCTAAAATATCATCTCAACTTGAAATATGTCAATTATCAATCAAATAATCTTTAGTTAAACTCGAGAGTAAATCAACACTTTTATCATCAGATATATCTAATTCCAATATCAACGATGGATATCATTTTTTTTCTCAAATATAAACTCAAGGAGAATCAAATCAATTATCTACAAGCAATTTAGAAATTCATTCATCAACTCACTCCAAATTTTGAGATTCTACATCCAATATTAATTCCATTCATCATGTAAACTGTATTGAAAGTCTAAGATTAGAAAAAAACAATATTAATGAAATTAACATTAAAACAACACCAGACACTATCCAAAACATAGCATTTTTAATAACTGAAAACTTAATATCCATAGTAAAATTAAATTAGTATTAAATTAAATCATTTAAAATTTGTATTTTTTTGTAAGCATTTTTTGCAGCTTCTTCATTAGACATCTTTTTTTTAGTTCAATATCACTCACCAAATATTTCTCAATTTATATAAACAATACACTTATAATTTATAATATTTCATTTTTCATCAAATTCATGTTCATAATTTTCATAATAAGGAACATCTTTATATAACTTTTGAGAATATTCTTGAACCATAGTTTTATAACTTTTAACATTAGCAGATTTAATATTTTCTATTTTTGAAAAAATTTTATCTTTAACAAAAGATTCTGCCATATCAGCTCATATATCCAAATAAATATATCAAATCAATGCTTCCAAAGTATCAGACAAAATTGAATCTTTATTCCTTCATCAAGTTTTTTCTTCACCATAACCGAGGAAAACCATTTTATCCAAGAATATATCTCTTGCAACTTCTGCCAACATTTCTTCTCTTACTAAAGCAATTTTATATAATGTTAGTTTTGATTCAGGAACATTTTCAAAATATAAATAAAGCATTTTTGCTATCAAACAACCCAAAATAGAATCTCATAAAAATTCTAATCTTTCATTATCAGGTATAGTATAAGGCAAATCAGAAACATAAGATTTATGAAAAAATGAAATCATCATAAGCTCCTCATTTACAATTAATGACTTATCAATTCAATTCTTTGAAAGATAATCTTTATATGATGAAATTAATCATTTTGCTTTCTCCGACAACATATTCAATAAAAAATTAAATATTAAAATTAACTTATTATTTTATGTCAAATTCAATTTATCAATTTATAACTATTATTATCACCATAAATTTTTGCCAACATAATCATTTCATTTAAAATAACATTTTTTGGTGTATTAATTAAATTTTTTTCAGTAAATCATAAAATAAATATTATTTTATCCACCATATCCATACTTGAAAATTCAAAAGTTTCAATATTTTCATTTATTAATTTTTCCAATTGTTCCAAACAAGTAGAAAAATTTAAAATCATAATAGATATATAATCAAAATCTAAATTTATTTCATAATTTCAAAAAAACTGATTATGTAAATATGAAATATCCATATCCAAATTTGAAAAAGAACAAATTTCAGCAATATCTCTTCTTAATTCAATCAAATCTTTATCTGACATATTTTCATAATTAACTATTTTATCAACTTTTAATATATCATTAAAAAGAATATCTTCATTTGAAAGATATTCTGTAAAAAATTTTTGATAAAAATACAAAAAAACAATTTTCCTAGAAAGAATTCTTGACTTTATATTCATTAATTTAATTAATTATATTAATATACAAAACTACTCTTCTATTATAGTCTCTTTACTTTTAGTTTTAATAGTAAGGATTTGTTTTCATGCATAAAATCAACAATGAGGACAAACTCTATGAGAAAGTTTTAAAGTATCACAATTATCACATTTAACTGTTGTAGCTTTATTCAACAACTTCTTTATAGAATTAGTCTGCCAAACACTATGTCTATTTTTTTTCTTTGATATAGAAACTTTTTTCTTTGGTACTGCCATTTAATAAATAATATTAATCTTATAAAAATACTAATTTTCTACAATATCTACAAAAGTCTTTAGATATTTTTTTCAATCAAACCTCTCAACTTTTTTCTTTCTAAAAGAAACTTTACCATCAATTTTTGCATGAACAGTAAAATCGTTAGTAATATAAACATTTTTTCAAGCTTTATATTTATCTCATTTTTGTCTTATAATTACATTTCCTGCTTTTGCAACTTGTCATCAAAACAATTTGACTCACCTATATTTAGGATTAGAATCTCTAAGATTTTTTGCACTTCATGCCGCTTTTTTGGTAGCCATTTAAATTTTAATTTTTATAATATAAAATATGTTATATATCGATTATGTATAATTATTTTTTTAAATTTTTCAAGACAAATTTTCTTTTTTATGATCACAAGATTAAATTATTATGAATAAAGTTTGTATTATTCAAAAACTTATTGATAAAAAAATCAATTCATTACCAATAATTGTTTATTTCCAAAAAAAACTGTAAACAACTCTACTATTTCTTACATATTAAATTATTGAAATAACAAAACACAAATACAATATAATTTATAAAAAATATTTATTTATCTTTTTTATCTTTCATAACATATAAAGGTATTTGTGATAATATTATTCAAATTGTCAGTCATATAAAACCAGCTTTAAGTATATTATCTTCAACAAAAATAATATAAGAAACAATTGAACCAAAAAATCATACACTTCATAATATTTTAGATAATAATTCTTTACTCATAATAATAATTAATTAATTTTATAAAATATAATATTATTTTTTAATAATCAAGTTTATGATAAACTATATATGTATCTTTATAATCTTTTACAAAGTATCATTGTTCACTTAATTTATTTCTAAATTCATCTGCTTTTTTGTAATCTCTTTCTAATTTAGCTTTTCGTCTTTCTTGAGCAATTTGAGTTATAAAGTAAGGAATAGGCATTTTATCTAAATTTTCTTTTTTGTTTATCAAATCTTTAAACAAACCAAATTTAAAAATATTTAAATCAAACCAAGCAAATAAATTTAATGATTCAACATTTAATTTATCAACATCTTTATTAAGAATACTTAATAATCTAGGAGTATTTAGATCATCCAATAAACAATTCAAAATGTTTTTTAAAAATATTTTTGCTTCTTTAGTTTGTAAATTTTTCTCTATTTCTTTAATATCTCAAGTAGACATTTGTACTGAAGTTGAACGAGGATTTGCCCATAATTTATTTACCAAATTTCTTTTAGTAATATATGCTTTATGAATTGCATCCCAATTAAATTTTAAAGAATTTCTATATTGAGCAGTAAAATAAAAATATCTTAAATCATATACTGTATATCATTTTTTTTCCAAATCTGGTATTGATAATGTGTCTCAAGAAGATTTAGAAAGTTTTTTCCCATCAAAATTTAAAAATTGTGAATGCATCCAATATTTTACCCATGGTTTATCACTAACAAAAGAACATTCACTTTGAGCTATTTCATTAGTATGATGAGTTGTTATATGATCTATTCATCAAGTATGTATATCAAAATTTTTTCATAAAATAGCTTTTGACATTGCAGAACATTCTATATGCCATCAAGGAAATCACAATCACCAAGGACTATTTCGTTCCATATGTCTTTTTTCTCATCTTTTGGAAAATTTCCAAAGAGCAAAATCTGTAATATTTTTTTTATTATCATTAGAAATTCTAGCTCAAGATTCTATTCATAAAATATGTTTTTCATAATTTTCTCACATAAGTTTACCATAATCATCAATTTTGGAAGTGTCCATATACATTCAATCATTATTAATTTTGTATACAAAACCTTTTTCTTCCAAAGATTTTATAAGATCAATTTGTTCTTGAATATAATCTGTTGCTTTTGGAAAAAAATCAAAATTTAATTCTAACTTATTAATATAATTTATAAAATTTTTTTCATATTTTTTGGCAATATCCCAAGCAGTAAGTCATTCTCTAATAGCTCATTTTTCCATTTTATCTTGTCAAGAGTCAGCATCATCAGTAAGATGTCAAACATCTGTAATATTAACAACATGTTTCAAAGGGTAATTTAATATATTTCTTATTATATCTCATAATAATCATGCAAAAACAAAAGCTCTTAAATTTCAAAAATGAGGATCAGAATATACTGTAGGACCACAAGTATATATTCATACAAAATCTTTTTTTCATTCATCAAAAAACGGAATAAATTTTTCTTTTTCTCTAGTTAATGTATTGTATATGTACAAATTCATATTATAAAAAATACTTAGATAAGTAAATTACTTGTATTATATTAAAATATATAAAATATTCAAGTTTTTTATTATTTATTTTACAATAAAAAAGTAAATAATCTAGTTTATTATTCTAATAAGTTTTTCAGTATATAATTTAAAGATATAACATTGTTCATTAAAAATTAAAAACAATATTGTTATACTAACAATTTTATTTTTTATGACATTTTAAAATTGCTATCACAAAAAACAAAAAAAACTTGACTTATATATTATTTTGTTTATAATAACATTTCCTTGTCTATCCTAGTTAGGAGGTCAAAATGACTGAAGAAGTAGTGTTAAAATGCCCTGATGGTATTACAAGGCGATTTTTTGTCCAAAAAGAGGGTGTTATATCTCCCAAATTTGCTATCTATGAAAGAGCATTTTTTTGGAAACAAAAAAATCGGAGAAACAAGAAATAGAAAGTCGGTCCCAGATGTTATCTCTATGAGATACAATAATTGACTTCTATTTCTATTTACCAAGGATTATATATCCTTGGTTTTTTTGTATTTTAATATATAATATATATTTAATAAACTTATATTAAAAAACAGCTTGTAAAACAACTTTTCAATCAAGATTAGCTTTAACAAATGTATTACAAGTTGTAAATGATTCTCAATTTGAAACAAAATTATTTCAATTAGTATCAATTAAAAACTCTGATCATTTTATCACAAAACAACTACAAATTCAACAAGTTCAATTCATACATGAAAAAGGCATATCAAATCATGAATTAATTATTTGTTTTAATATATTTTCTTTATCATTTGCTTCAAATGTTTTCATATAATCTCCAAAATTATCTAATATATATATCTGAATCATTTTAATTATTAAATATTTAAATAAAAAATATAATTATATTAATAAATTCATAAGATCTTTATTTTTAGGACTTATTAATATTTTTTTTCAATCAAACATATTTATTCTATAAATATTATTTAATGAAGTAGTAAACATAACATCTCAAGTAATAAAATTTACTCTAATTCATAATCAATAATAAAAAGGAACTTTTCCTATATAATCAATTTTTTCTATATCTTTTTTTTCCAATAAATATTTTCTTTTTCAAGGAGTAATTATTGTAATTCAATTATTATCTATTTCATATTTTAGATTATTTACAAGTCTTATAATAAAAAAAACACTAACTCAAGATATAATTAATACTATAAAATATAAAATATCATAATTTCACATAAAATATGCAAATACAGAAAAGTTTAATAAAAAAATAAAAATAATTCAATTAAAAATAATCAAAAATTTAATTCAAAAATCTTTATATCAATAAGTAATATTTGACATATTATATCATTAATTTATTAAAAATTAAATTGATAAAAAATCATAACTAAAGCAATCAATGAAAGAACTCATTGAATAAGCCATAATTTCATAACTATAGTATATTCAGCATTTCATTTATATTCTAATAAATGATGAAATGGTGCTATAGCAAATAGTTTTTTCTTAAAAATTTTTTTCCAAAATATCTGTAAAAAAGAAGTAGACAATTCTACCCAAAATATCAAAAACAAAAACATAAAAGGGATTATTATACCAACTCTAATATCTAATAAATAAATTAAAGAAGAGATTAATCATCATAGTGCAAGTGCACCACTATCTCACATAAATATTTTTGCTGGATTGATATTAAACCACAAAAAAGCTAATAAACTACCCAAAACTATAGCAATAACAGTAGTTGCCAAATACCAACCATAAAAAAAAGTAATAATTCAAAGAACAGCTAAAATCATAATACAAAGTCAACCTACTAATCAATCCAAACCATCAGTAATATTTATTGCATTAACTACAGCTATTGTAAAAATAAAAGTAAAAATTGAATAAAAAAATCAAATATCTACACTTCAAGTAAAAGGCCATAAATTTATTGAAGTAATTCATAATCTAATATAAAACCAATAACTGATAAATGCAGAAAATAAAAACATCCAAACAAGTTTCATTTTAGCAGTAAGTCATTTTATCTTACCTATTCATTTGATATTTAAATAATCATCTATAAGTCATAGTATTCACATACTAAAAAAAGCAAAAAGTATTATATATGTTTCTTGTCTTGTAACTAAAGAAAAATTTATAAAATCAAGATATTGTAATATATAAGAAAACAAAACTAATAATAAAACTATAAAAAGCACCAATCATCATCCCATAGTTGGTGTACCTATTTTATGTGAATGTAATTTATTAAAAATAATTGCCTTACCTCATCAAGTTCAATCTTCACGAAGATTTTTACCAGCCTTTATATAAGATAATAAATAAATATAAAAAGGGTACAAAATTAAACTTATAAAAAAAGCAAACATTAAATAAAGCAATATACTATCAAGTTTCAATAACATTTAAAAAAATAATTTAATTAAAAAACATTTTCATATATTTAATGATTTTAAAAATAAAATCAATTCATATTATTTGATAAAATTTAATAAATATAAAAAAGTTCAAAAAATACTATATATCAAAAAATCAATTATTAGTTTCTTCTTTTTTAGTATTATTTGATAAATTTATAAGATCATTTATATCATAATTAAATTCTTTATTATCAATAAATATTTTATTATGTTTCAAAAAATATAATAAAACTCATAAAGTCATTTTTACATCATTTTTACAATATAATTTTACTTTATTGTATGCATTTTGGTCTCAAGATTTTATATATTCTTTTAAGTATTGTTCTCATTCCAATCAAGATTCCAAAGTTTTTCATATAGACAATAAACTTTTACTTACTGCATTAAGTCATATTCTTTTTCATGTAAGTCTTCGTATAAATAAAAATAAATCTATACTTTTTTCATTTAAATCATTTATTTTTTCATCTCAATAATCTGTATTATAAATACTAACAGGATTATCAAAATAAATACTATTATATCACACTATCCATCAATCAAAACTTAACATAAAATCAACAAATTTTGTAATACTTTTTCTATCTACTAATCTATATTTTACAGATTTTAAATGATCTTGATTTGAAATTACAGTATAAGCTATCATAAATTTCATATTTTTTAAATCATTTATATTTCATATAGTTTCAATATCATATACCAAATAAGGTTTATCTTTTATAGTTTTATATTTTCATTGTTTAAATTCTTCAAATAGAGTTTGAGAAATAGTTTTATTTTCTTTTATTAGTTTATTTACTTTTTTTTGACTTTTTAATTGAGAATGAAAATTATTTATTTCATCTTTATCCATACTTATTTGTATTTTTTCTTTTTCATCACACAAAATATATCATTCTCAATTTTTTTCTATTTTGAACACTGGTCAATTTCATTCAAAAAAATAAACACAATCACCATATTTAGTACTATCTTTCAAAAACTCTTTCAAATAATTATATTTATTTTTTAAATATAAATTTTGTAAATTTTTTATAAATCAAGTTTTAACTTCAAATAATTGTTCATAAGTAAATTTTTTATACATTATTTTTTTAACTAAAATAAAAAACTTTTAATTAAAACTAAAATATTTAAAAAATATTTTCTAAAAAACAAATCCTACTTTTTTATAAATATCTTTTATTTTATCATTAGCTATATTTTCTACTTTACTATTTCAATTTTTAAGAATTTTTTGTACTTCTTCATCAGATATATTTTCTTTTTTTTCTTTGATTGGATTTGTAAAATTTATTATTTTCTCATACAAAAACTCTTTAATTTCTTTGAAAGATAATCAACCTTGTATATATCAATCACGAATTTTTTTGTCTTCTTCAAAATTTAAAAATAATTTCAAAATATTGTAAACATTACACTCATCAGGATTTTTTGGTTCATTAACTCATAAGGACATAGTAGGAATTGATTTAACTTTTTTTAACAAAAGATTATTTTCATCAAAAAGTCAAATATAATTATTATAAGATTTTGACATTTTTCTTCAGTCAATACCAGTAATTGTTGCCAAATTTTCAACTATTTTTGCTTGTGGAAGTTTGAAAGTATCACCAAATAAATTATTAAATTTACCAGCAATATCTCTTGCATATTCTACATGTTGTTTTTGATCTTTACCAACTGGAACATAATCAACATCATAAAGCAAAATATCGGAAGCCATAAGTATAGGATAACAAAAAGTTCCAACTGTTGTTTTTTCTTCTTTATCTTTTGCCAAAGCATCTTTGTAAGCATGCATTCTTTTCATAAATCCAACATTAGTAATACAAGACAAAACCCAATTTAATTCAGCATGTGCAGAAATTAGTGCAGGATTATAAATATATGTCTTATCTGGATTTATTCAACAAGCTAAATAAGTTTTGATAGCACTTAATGAATTTTCTTTTATAAAATTTCAATCATGAATAGCAGTTAAACTATGCATATTTGCCAAAAACATAAATGTTTCATATTCTCAAATTTCTTGAAAATCAATAATTTGTTTGATAGATGCAAAATAATTTCATATATGTAAATTATCAGAAGTAGGTTTAATTCAAGTAAGAACTCTTTTCATATCAAAAATATATTATAAATTAAAATAATTATTTAATTAATTTTTCCAATTCATCAATCATATCTTGTATAACTTTTAATCAATCTTTATAAAATTTATCTTGAGAAATATCAATATCTATAGTTTGTAAAAGTTCATAAGGTGTAAGACTTCCTCATGCTCTCAAAATATTTTTATATTTGGGAATGAAAGATTTTCCTTCATTTTGATATTGTTTGTACAATGCAAATGATAATATATTACCAAAAGAATATGAATAACAATAAAAAGGACTAGCAAAAATATGTGGGATAGCAGACCAAGTAGTTTCTTGTTCAGCAGGAACATCGTATTCTACAGTTTCTCATGAAAGTTCAATTTGACATTCTCTCCATATTTTATTAAAATCTTTATAAGTTAAATTATTACCCTCATAAAAACTTTCATGGACTTTTTTTTCAAAATTAACATATTGAATTTGTCTGAAAATAGTTGCAAAAGAATTTTCTATTTGTTTTGCCAAAAACGAAACTTTTTCATTATCATTTAAAGTTAATTTAATATAATCAGCGAATATAAGTTCATTAAAAATAGAAGCTGTTTCTGCCAAACAAAGTCAAGTATCATAAACTTTTCTTGGTTGAGATTGAGAAAAATATCAATGAATAGCATGCCCAAATTCATGAGCAATAGTACTTACATTATCTAATGTATCAGAATAATTTAAGAAAACAAAACTTTTATGATCTTTATCATAACTTGCAAAAGCTCATCACCTTTTTCATTTTTGAGGAAAAACATCTACTTGACCATTAACAAAAAGATCTTTTGTAAATTGAGCAAATTCTTGATCAAAATTTTTCATACAATCCAAAAGAAGTCAAATTCATTCTTCAAACTCAATTTTTTTATCTTCATCAGATACAGGAGCAAAAACATCGTAATACATAAGTTTTTGTTGCCCTAATAATTTAGCTTTTATTTTATTATATCTTTGATAAAGAAGGAATGAATTTGTAATTTGTTCCAAAAGTTTTTGAACAATTTCATTAGAAATTTCTTCTGAATTATTTCTAGGTCACATTACTCAATCAAATCATCTAATTTTAACATCAACAATCCAATCTTTTACAACACTTGCATAAACATTTCATAAAGAAATTTGTATTTTATTATCCAAATATTTCTCTCTAATTGCATCAAATGCTTTTTTTCTTGTCTCAGGATTAGCAGAAAGTCTTAAATTTCTAACTTGATCTTCAGTAAGTTCTTTTTCTTCGCCATCTATATTTAATATAAAAGAAAAACTTCAAGTAAGTTCTTCATGTAAATTTGATAAAACATTAGAATTCGCATTTGATTTTAAATTTAAAGCAAATTCTGTTTTTTCATCCAACAAATATTTTACAGAATTTGCTTTTTGTAAAAACCAATTTTTATAATTTTGTAATTCTTCTTTTTTTGAAAATTCTATCATTTTTTCATATCAAATTTCTTTTATTTCTTGATCAACAAATATTAAATCATTACTAAGATTAGTAACAAAATCATCAAATTCTTGATTTTTTTTCAATACATCTTGATTTTGAGTATCTAATGCTGATAAAAAATGTAAATATCTTCAAATATTTACAGCAAGATAAGAAATCTTATCATCTAAATCAAACATTTCCAAAAATCATTGAAAATCTAATTTTGATATATTTCATTTAAATTTTGAAATAAAATTTCTAACCATATTTTCTACTTCTTGCATATCATTATTTATTTTTGGATCATTAATATCTTTATAATACTGTTCCAAATCCCATTTAGTTTGTATTTTTTGCATATATTTTATATATTTATATTAAATAAATTATATCTTATATATACATAATTTATCAATAAATTCAAACCCAAATTATTAAAATAACAAAAAAATACTTTATAAACTAATATTTTTTATAAAGTATTTTCTTATATTAAGGAATTTATTTAAATAATTTTTTATTATCTATAGCTCAAATAATAATTTCAAGAATCTTCCAATATTTCTCTAAATTTACTTGAATCTGAATCTATACCTTTTATCATATTATGTACTTCATCAATATTATTAGCATTAATATATCAATTATCTCAAGTATTTTCAAGTTCTGCTATCAAAGCATATCATCAATTTTCTGTTCAACGATTATTAAGTGAAATATAATAATAATTTTTTCAATCCAAAGGATCACTAGGTAAACTATCCATATATCTAGGAACAAGATAATCTTGTATTTCACTAAGTTCAACCATTCAATCACTTTCTGGATAACTTCATCTTCATCTACCAGAATAATAAATTGATAAAGCCATTGAAGTTTGTCATAAATGTGATAATCTCGCACTATCTCTTTCTTCTGAAAGAGCTTGTTCATTTTGTTCATTATCAAGATCTGAATTAGATTGTTCATTATCAAGATTTTGATTATCTTCATTTTCATCAACTTCTCATAAACAACCTCCAAAAACTGGAACAAATCAGATTAATAATAACAATAATAATTTTTTCATACAGTTCCTTTAAAATATAAATGTATATACTATATAAATAATATTATTATTTTTTCAAGTTTAATTATAATAAAATTATTTCAATAATATTTTTTATAAAGTATTTTCTTATATTAAGAAATTCATTTAGTTATTATCTAACTATTAAATAATAATTTCAAGAATCTTCCAATATTTCTCTAAATTTACTTAAATCTGAACCTAATTTTTTTGATGAAAATTCATGATTTGAATGAGAAGAAAATAAACAACCTAATTGGTGAAAAGAATGTAAAAGTAGTGATAATCAAAAACCTATTTGTTCATCTATATATAAACCAGTATGTGGGCAAACTTCTATATCATGTCCATCTTGAACTTTATGTCAAAAACCATTACCTAAAACATATTCTAATTCTTGTTTAGCAGAAAATGATAATGCTGAAATTTTGTATGAATGAGCTTGTAAAGATGATAAAGAAATGTTTAATTGGAAATATTGAACAGAAGAAATATATAATGATATAAAAAAATATTTTCCAAATGCAACAAAGGAAAAGGTAGAAAGTATATCATATCAAGTATATAATAAATACTTTTCAAAATCTAATTTAAGAGATATTCATAATAAATCAGTTGTATGACTTTATAAAGATTTTGTATGAAGTATTTTGAGTGTATTAAAAAAATGAGAAATAAAAGAAGAATCGTTAGTATATGCTAGAAATGAGTTGTATACTGCATTAGAGCAATTATGACTAAATTATACAAAACAAGAAGTAGAAAAAGTTGCAAAAGTAGTATATCATTATTTTAATAAAAATACAAAAATTAATCTTACATTAGATGATATATATAATAAAGATAAAAATTATTGGTTAGATTTTGTATGAAGTGTAGCAACTGTATTAAAAAAATAATATAACTAATTAATATTTATTAAAAAAGTGAAATAGAACTTAGTTCTTTATTTCGCTTTTTTATTGTATATAAATTAGTTTTTATTGTTTGAGTTGTAATAATCTTATGTTAATTTAATATTGTTATATATTATAAATAAAATTTCTTGAAAAATGAAATTATTTGTTTATAAGTTAATTCATTTTTGAGAAAAAATAATTTATTTATAATATATATATATATGGAAAATAATAATAATTTTGATACATTTTATGAAATAAGAGAGGATGAAGAAACTGTTGATAGAATAAAAAGTAATATATTAGGTCTATGATTTATGTCAGATGATAATTTTGTTATTTCTTATTTGGACAAAACAAATGAAGAACAATATTATTATATAGATAATTATAAAGCATATATAGTTGCATATATTCCTGAACTAGATTTATCTATAAAATGAGTTCATTTAGAATGAGCTACTTATCATAAATGAAATGTTTTTGATGTTAATACAGATTTAGAAAAAGTAACAAATATACTTTAAAAATTAAAAGTTAAATGAAAATAGCTTTTGTACATGATTGGATAATTACCATTTGATGAGCTGAGAAAGTCTTTATAGATTTAATAAAAGAAGAAAAATATTCTCAATGAGAAATATTCTGTGTTTTTAGTGATAAAAATTTTTTATCAATAAATTGACAAGATATAAAAATAAATTCTGTTATAAAAAATAATTTTTTGATAAATAAAATATGATATCGTAATTTGATGCCAATTTTTCCTATATTAAATTATTTTTTATCAAAAAAAATAAAAAAATATAATCCTGATAAATTACTTATATCATCTTTTGCAATAGCAAAAAATATAAAATCTAAAGTATACAAAAAAATATATTTACATAGTCCTATGCAATATATACGAGATTCTTATGAAGAATATTTAGAAAAATTATTTTGAATAAAAAAACTAATTTTTAAAATTAGTTCAAAATTTTTGAGAAAATGGGATAAAAAATATTTTCAATTTGATGAAGTGTATTTTAATAGTAAATATACAGAAAAATTAGCACAAAAAATATATTGAATTAAATGAATTGTTAAATACCCAAAAATAAATAATGAAATAGTAAATACTAATATAGTAAATCAAAAAGATAATTATTATATTTATATTTGAAGATTAGTAAGGTTTTCCAAAGAATTAGATAAAATAATAGAACTATTTAATAATTTAGATGATAATTTATTAATTGTTTGAGCTTGACCAGACGAATTATTATTGAAATCAAAAGTTAAAAAATCAAATATAATTTTTTTGTGAGAAATAAATAATCTACAAAAAAAAATAAAATTATTAAAAAAATCAAAATGATTAATAAATATAACAAAAGAAAGTTTTGGAATAGTTACAGCAGAAAGTTTAAGTTTATGAGTGCCAGTGTTTGCTTACAATTGTTGAGCAAGTCCTGAATTATTAGATTTAAGATCTGGTGTTTTGATTCATAAAAAAAATCAATATGAACTTAAAAATAAATTTGAAGAATTTAAAAAAATAAAGTTTGATTATCAAGAAATTAAAAATAATTTCTTATCAAAATTGGATAAGTATTTATAATTTTTTTTATTGTAAGAAATAGTAGCATTGTTTACAGTTTTTTTTATTTATCAGTGATAAAACTCATCTATAATTTCATATGGTGTTTTATTATCAATTCATTTATGAAGTTTGACACAATTATATCGATTTACAAATCTTTTTAAAGACTTTTTTCTATTTTCTGTTGAAATAAATGTTTCTTTACTATGTCGTATATCCATTAATGTTTTTATTACTTTTTCAGCTTTACCGTTTGTTTATGGTCTTTTTACTTTTGTGTATTTTTTCTTTATTCAGGCTTCAAGACAATATTTCATAAGTTCATGATCTGGTGTTCATGTTTACGATTATTTTCTGTTAGTCTCTGATTTTTATGTTCTTTTTTTTGAGTACATGTTATATGTATATTCATATTTTGTTGTTTTACCTCATCTTTGTAGAACAAAATTTCTAAATCCTTGATTTAGACAAGGATTTGGAAGAAAATAAAATTATAAAATTTGTGTACTACACAAATTTTATAATTTTATTTTAAATAATTTAAATATTTTTTCTTGAAGCTCATTTATTTGTTCTACTTTATTT
>NZ_JAEDAM010000076.1 GCF_018420025.1 Candidatus Vampirococcus lugosii
TAACTCTATTTCTTTTATTTTTTCTATCATAATATTTTCATTATTTATAAATATAAATTTATATATTATAACTATTCTTACTAAAAAAGTAAAATATTTTTAGTATACTTAAAAAAATATGAATACATAATTCAATATATGATGAAAAATTGAAAGAAATTGATGATTTATTATTTTTAATATATAAACTATGAAATTCATTTAATGAATTTATAAGTTTACCAAGAAATTATAGTTATAATAATATTGTAGATATAATAAAAGAATGAACAGATAAATGAATAGAATTTTTTGATATAAGATTTATTTGTATTAAATCTAAAAATAAGATTGTTGATATTATTAAAGATAAAAATGCTTTAAATAATTTTAGTGAAGAATATATTGTTTTTTTGGAAAAAATAGATTTTTTATTAAATAATCAAAATACTTGAAGTTATGAATATGATATTAGAAATTATATTGATACTATTCATTATATATGAGTAAAATGAGCTTTAAATTCTTATTATGAATGAGGTGGTTATACTAATTTTTGACCTTATATATGGCAAAATTCAAAATTAATGATTGATAAATTAAGAGGAAAAGAATTAGATAAAAAATTATTTGATATAGATATTCTTGATAAGTTATTATTGCATGTTAAAAAAAGAATTTTTACTGAAATTGTTAAATCTAGTTTAGAAACTGTGATAGTAAGTCCTTCTTATTTCAATATAAATAGTTTTTTATCTAATATAGATGATAAACAAAATTTATTGGATGAAAGTGATAGTGAATATGAAGAATTAATAAATAAACAAATAATTATTGTGTTAGATAAATTTAGAGCTATGATACCTTTGATAACTTATTATAATATTTTTAAAAAATATACAACAAATTTAGTAAATGATGATGATTTTTTGGATTTATTGAAAATATTTAAAAATAATTTTGAAACAAGTTATCATTGATTTCCAGATATTGATACTTTCATAAATGAAAATCTTTCTATAAAAGATATATTAGCAAAATTTGAAAATTGATCTATCAAATATCCAGACACTAAAGAGTTAAAAATTATTATAGATATAACTTTTGAAGTGATAAGAAAAAGAGATAATCAAAAATCTTTAAATGATTATTTGAAACTTAATGAAGAAATTATAAGATTAAAAGAAGAAATGAATATTAAATAATAAATTATTTGATCTAAAATAGAATTAAAAAATATTTTTTAAACTTTAATTGTATAATTAAAGTTTTTTTATATAAAAAATAATTAAATATATACAAAAAAATTTGATTTATAAAAAATCAAAAAATATATATTATCTCTTGATATTTACAATAATTTATTTATATAATTAATTAATAAACTTATACTTATTAAGTTTACTATTAAGTTTAACACTGATTAACGAAAAAAAATTGTATTTCTTTTTTATTTTTGTTTGTCTGTTGTCTTTTATAACTTTTAAAGTTTAATAAACTTAATAAAAAAATTGTATTTCTCTTTATTTTATTCATATTTATTTAAACTAAACTTAATAAACAATAAGTTTAATAAAGGTATTTAAATATTTGTTTTTATATTCTTGATGCTAAATCAAGTTAGATATATAAAAATTATAGTTATATATATTTAAATGTCAAGTATTAATTAATTGTTTTTTTCAGTTATATTAATAAATTGAATTTGATATATAATATTATAGTTGATATATATTAAAAAGTCAATTTTTTAAGTTACTATTTTTAGTTTATATAAATATATAATTAATTATGATATATAATAACTTTTCTTCTGTATGAAAAATTGTTTTCAAAAGGTCTTTTGCTTATGTTACAAGTTCTATGTTGCTTTTATCTAATATGTCGAATTTTCTTTATGCTGGGCAACAGCAAAATTTGGAAGAAAATATATTTGGTGTAGTGAAGAATGAAAATCAAGAAAGAGTTGATTGAAAATCTTTTGTTTTGAAAGACTATTCTGATATTAATAGGTCTTATGTGAAATCTTTTGTTGGTGAATATGATGAAAATGAGTTTGCTAAATGAGAAACTATAGATGTTGATATAAGTGAACAAGGTATTTGAAAAATTTATGGTTTTTTGCTTTGAGAGTGAGATATAGCTAATAAAATAAATTTTGTAGGAATTGAAAGTCAAGAGGATTTATTGAATAAAATAGAATCATTACAGTTTGCACAAAATTTAACTGATTATCATAAACTTTTTGAGAATGATAATTATTTGTCAGTTAAAATTAATTTTGTTGGTGGTTATGAAGTTGAATTGATTGATTTAATTTCTACTAATGAACTTAATAAACTTTTTTTATCTTCAATAAATATGGAATTATGAAGATATTGAAGTCCTATTTCAAAAACTAGTAATGTCGTTCCATGATTTATAAAACTTATTTGAAATAATATTGATTATCTATGAGATAATTATGAAATTGAAAATTCTGTTCTTTTGTGAAAAAATTTTGAAGAACAAACTTGAAAATATTGAATATTAGATAAATGATATTCTGATATAAAATTGAATAATAGTGAATTTGTAGTTAAAAGTTTAGATGATACAAAAATTTGAGAAAGAGCTTGGGCTGATCACAAAGATTTATTTGTAAATATAGAAAATTTTGAAAATAAAAATTTTGGTGCTGGTCAAGATGTTTTAGTAAATTATGATAAATTAACTAATTGATCTATTTATTGAATAAATATTGGTGATTGAATAGATGCTAATAATATTGTTTTTGATTGATGATTATTTGATTGATTTGATAATTTAAAAAAATTTAATAATTTAATTGCAAATATTGAATCATTGCAGTTTGCAAGAAATTTAACTGATTATCATAATGTTTTTCAATCTAGAGATTTTGTTTCTGTTAAAATAAATTTTGAAAATAATAAGAGTTTGGAATTGATTGATTTGATAGCTTGAAATGAGCGAGTGATGTCTGCTTGAACTAATTTTGATTATTATTTATCAAATACTGCTTGAGTTGATGTTTGAAATTGAGTTTATTGAGAATGAGTTGATGTGAATCAAGTAGATAAATTTTTTGAAATGATAAAAGAAAATATAATTTTCTGAACAAATGCAGATTTTGAATTAAATAAAAATGTTGTTTTGTGAGAAGTTTTTGGTAATAAATATTCTATTTCTAAAGAAAAATTTTTAACTAAAAATTTAAATAAAAATAATAATCTTTATTTAGCTTGAGATTGAGATCTTGTTTTGTGAACAGTTGTTGATATACATAAATTAAATGTTGTTGAAAATGATTTTATAGATTGAAAATGATTTGAACAAAATTTTGCTTTAAATTCTTGAGCTGGAAAAAATCAAATTCAACTTGTAGGACAAGAATCAAAAAATTTTGAAGTTACTAAAAACAGTAATCAAGATAATGTTGATTGAAATTCTTTTGTAATAAAAAATTATAGTGATACACAATGAACTTATTCAGATTTATTTATTTGATTTGATGAAAGTGATTGGGATGATTTTGATTGAAAAGAAATATTTGTTGATATAGATTGAACATGAATTTGAGAAATATATTGATTTACTTTGTGAGCATCAAATACGATTAATTTTTCTTGAATGCAAGATTTAACTGATTTAGTAGATAAAATAGATTCTTTACAATTTTTTAAAAATAAAACTGATTATCATAAAATCTTCTTAGATAATGATTTTTATTCTTTGAGAATTAACTTTGATAATTGATATACTTTGGATTTTGTTGATTTTATGGGGTCTATGTCAATTGACGAACTTTTGAATTTACAAATTGAAAAATTATCTTGAGAATTACAATATTTAACAACAGAAAAAGATGATATAGATAATTTAATTTGAATGTTTCAATGAAATATAGAAAATAATAAAATTGGTTTATTAGAAAATAATCAAATTGATTTGTCTTGAGATTGACAGGTTGTTTTGTGAGTTGTTGCTGATTATGTTGAAGTAATAGAACCAGAAGAATATGAAGTAATATTTGATGTAGAACCTACAGATTTAGATTTGGAAGTTAAAAATTTAAGTTGAGATATACAATTAGGAACATGAAATATATATAAATTAGAAAATTGAGAATATAATTATACTGCAAGTGCAACAGGATATAATAGTTTAACATGAGGATTTGAAGTAAGTGGAACATGATTAAATATAAATATTGAATTAGAAGAAGAAGTAATAGAACCAGAAGAATATGAAGTAATATTTGATGTAGAACCTACAGATTTAGATTTGGAAGTAAGAAATTTAAGTTGAGATTTGCAAGTTGGAACATGAAATATATATAATTTAGAAAATTGAGAATATAATTATATAGCAAGTGCAACAGGATATAATAGTTTAACATGAGGATTTGAAGTAAGTGGAACATGAAAAACTATAAATATAAGTTTAGAAGAAGTTGAACCAGAAGAATATGAAGTAATATTTGATGTAGAACCTACAGATTTAGATTTGGAAGTTGAAAATTTAAGTTGAGATATACAATTAGGAACATGAAATATATATAATTTAGAAAATTGAAATTATACATATATAGCAAGTGCAACAGGATATAATAGTTTAACATGAGGATTTGAAGTAAGTGGAACATGATTAAATATAAATATTGAATTAGAAGAAGAAGTAATAGAACCAGAAGAATATGAAGTAATATTTGATGTAGA
>NZ_JAEDAM010000077.1 GCF_018420025.1 Candidatus Vampirococcus lugosii
ATGAAAATTATGATCCTTATGGACTAAATTTATGATGATGTGAAAGATATACTGAGCAAAATATAGATTGGCAAGGTCAAGAATATAATGCTGTTGAAATATGATGACAAATTTGGTTTACTGAAAATTTAAATTATGATTATTGAGATTCTGTATGTTTTTGATATAACGAAGAAAATTGTGATTCTTATTGAAGACTTTATTCTAAAGATGATGTACAAGAAGATGATGTACAAGGTTCTTATTTATGTCCAGATTGATGGAGAGTGCCAAGTGATGATGATTGGAAAGTATTGGAAATATATTTATCTTGAATTGATGAAATTGCTAGTGAGTTAGATACTGATCATTCATTTTTTAGTGAAAATTTTGATAGATTATCATCTTATGATATTAAAAATAAATTAACAAATCAATTAAACTTTAATTTTTGATGAATTTTTTCTCCTCATTCTTCGGGAACTCGACGGGGTCCTTCTACTTCTTGAAGATATCGAGCAAGTGATCTTTGGCAAAGATGAATAGACCATGATAAACTTTGATTAAGGAGATCTTATGTTGATAGTGATATTGCAAGATATTCGGTTCGTTGTATGAAAGATAATGAGAATGAAGATGAAGATGATGAAGATGAAGATGAAACTTGTTGAGAAGATTGAACAAGTGCTTTTGATTGTACAAATATGAATAATGAAAATTCTTGTAAAAATTGAGCAAGAAAAGAATGTTGTGAGTGGACTGGTTCAATGTGTATTAGTAAATAATTTTAATAAATAAATATTTTATCAAAATGTCAAAAAAAATAATTTTTGGAATAAGTATATTGTTTTTAGCAATAGTTGTAGTATTAGCTATTTGAAACATTAATATAAAAGAAAATTATGAATGAAATGAAAATAAACTTGAAGAAAGTAAAATTGAAAAAATAAATATTCCTGGTTATGAAAATTATCAATCAAATAATGAAACATATAAAAAAATTTGAATTGATTTACTTAAATCTTCGGGTATTCCCAAATGACATATTGATTCACTTTCTTTACAAGAACAAAAAGAATTTTGAGAAAGTATAAATTATTTTTGGCAAAGACAAAAAAATACTATATCATCTGAATATATTCAAGAACAAATATGAGATTTATCACAAGATGAAAAAATAAAATATATTGTATCAAATTATTTTGCTTGAAATTATATTTCATTAGATGACATTTGAGAAATGTCAGAAGATAATTTTGTAAAAACTATTAATTTGATAAATGAACAACAGAAAGAAATACAAAAATATTTGGCTGAAAGAGAAAAAAAAGAATTAAAAGAATTAGCAACACAAGATGAAAGAATGATAAAAGCTATTAATGATAATACAGTCTCTCCTTATATTCAAAAAAAAACTGAAATTATGCAAATTACAGAAAATAGATGTGAAGATGTAGCATCATTTTCTTCTTTATGAAGATGTTTGGCATGATCAAATATGAAAGAAATACAAAACTTAAAAACGGTATTGTCCGATGCAGAATATGAAGAATTTAATTATTCTTATTATCTTGAAACTTATATTTCAAGACCTGCTCAAATATTTGAATCAATAGAAACTAATGAACAACAAAAAGCAGTTATGGATGCATTGGAAGAATTATATAATATGTGAAGATTAAGAAAATGACATTGTAATAATATTAAATATTTAGATGCAAAAAATAAATGTAAAAGTTATTTTTAAAAAAATATTTTTTATACAATTTTTATATAGTAAATTTATAGCAAAAATTATTTAAATTGATTTAAATTTTTTGATAAATGAAAAATTTTTTATTTCTAATAGTTTTAATTATGTTTTTGTCTGCATGTACAAATAAAGAAGATAATAAAGATATTTCTAATAAAAAAAATTATGATCTAAATAATAATTTTGAAAAAGAAATGTGAAGTTTATCCGTGCTTGAATTTGAACAAAAAATTAATGAATGAAAATATGAATTAATTGATATAAGAAGTTCTCATGAATTAAATGTTACTTGATTTTTGGAATGAGCTATTAATATAGAATATTATGAAGATGATTTTTTTGAAAAAATTGCTAATCTTGATAAAAATAAAAAATATCTTATTTATTGTAATTCTTGAAATAGAACAGGTCATACATTACAAATAATGGAAGAATTATGATTTATGAATGTAAGTCATTTGGAGTGATGAATACAAGATTGGATAGCAAATAATAAAAAAACTATTTCTTGTTCCGATTCAGATATTTGTTAATTACAATATATTATATTAAAGAAAAAATTTGAATTTAAGTAATAGAATAATTGCAAAATAGATATTTATAAGTATTAATCTAATTTTTTTAGAAAAATATAATTTATTATTAATATTATGAAAAAATATATATTGATGTTTATCAAATTTATTTCATTATTATTTGTGATTTTATCTTTAGTTTTATTAGTTTGAACATATGTTAATGAAAAATATTATATTGAATTATGAAAAGTATATTTATGAAATGAATTAAAAAAGCAAGTTGTTGAAAAAACAGACGATTTTTATTGAAACATAAAGAATGATAATCAAATAGTTTGATGAATTTTGGAAAAAGTATGAGTTGATAAACTTGTTAATATATGAAAAGAAAAAATAACTGATAATATAGATACTATTTTGGATAAAGCTATTAAGTGATGAATATTTTTATGAAAATATGAATTTTCAGACGATACATTATTTTGATTATGAAAAATTTGAAATGAAATAAAATCTAAAATTACTAATTATGTAAAAGATATAAAAGATAATTTTTTTAGAGATATTAGAATATTTTTGATAACAAATTTAATATGATTCTGATTTATTTATTTTATATTATCTTACAAAAATAAGATTTATGTTGCAAAAAATATGTTTTATTCTGTATTAATATTTTTTCTAGTATTATTATGATGATCTTTATTTTATGTTTTGGGACAAGATTGGTTAATGAATTTAGTTTCAAATACTTATTTAGGTTATTATTATCCATTATTAATATTAACATTTACTTGATTTTTTATTCATTGGTTTTATAATGAATTTTTTATTTAAAAAAATATTTATATTGATTTTTTTTTAAATATATGTAATATGAGTACATTTATTTAATTAAATATAAATTATGGATTGTGTTTTTTGTAAGATAGTAAATTGAGAATTGTCTAGTAATAAAGTTTATGAAGATGATAAATATTTAGCTTTTGAAAATATAAATCCTGAAGCAAAAACTCATTATTTGATAATACCAAAAAAACATTTGGAATCTTTTCATTTATTGGACGATATTGAAGATTTGGAATTAGTAAAATGATGTTATGATATAGCATATAAGTTGATTAAACAAAATAATATGAAATGAGCTAATTTGCTTATAAATTCTTGAAAAGAACATGGTCAAGAAGTTTTTCATATACATTTACATTTAATGAGTAATTTATAATTTTAAATATTTAAAATAAATTAAGTTATGAAGAAAAAAATAAAAGTTATTTTATTGGAAAATACAGCATGATTATGAAATAAATGAACATTATTGGAAGTTAGTCCAGCATATGCAAATAATTCTTTGATCCCAAAATGAATAGCAAAATTAGCAGATATAAATACTGTAAATAAAATAGAACAAGAAGAGCAAAAAAAAATAACTGAAAAAAATAAAAATCAAGAAAAGTTTCTTAATCTTTTGCAACAGAATAAAGAAGAAGCTTTATGTATAGAAAAAGCAGTATCTCCTATGGGAAAGCTTTATGAAAAAATAGATGAAAAAGTTATTAGTCTAAATATTGTATCACAGTACAAAATAAATATTCCCAAAAAAAATATTAAATTAAATAAAAAAATAGAAAATATATGAGATTATGAAGCTGAAATAAATTTTGAATCAAAAAAGTATAAAATAAAAATTAAAGTTATATGAAAATAATTTGATTTTAAGTAATTATGTAAGAAATGGTAGCGTTGTTTACAGTTTTTTTTATTTTCAGTGATAAAACTCATCTATAATTTTATATGGCATTTTATTATTAATTCATTTATGAAGTTTGACACAATTATATCGATTTACAAACTTTTTTAAAGACTTTTTTCTATTTTCTCTTGAAATAAATGTTTCTTTACTATGTCGCATATCCATTAATGTTCTTATTACTCTTTCAGCTTTACCATTTGTTTGTAGTCTTTTTACTTTTGTGTATCTTTTCTTTTTTTGAATAATTTATTTTCTATATCATTTTGATTTTCTTCAAGATAATCTATTGCTTTATATAGATTATTATCATTAATTTGTTTTATTCAATCAATTTGTTTTAACCAATTTTTGAGAGCATTTTTACTTTTAGGTTCAAATATTCTATTTATAGACATCAACATAATCTCATTATTATATTTTTTGATTTTGGAGGCAATTCAGAAAGATTAGCTATATTTCTATGTTTTACTTTTTTTGTATCTTTATCTCTAAAAGATTCAACAAGATAATGAGTGACATAAGTTTTTCAATTA
>NZ_JAEDAM010000019.1 GCF_018420025.1 Candidatus Vampirococcus lugosii
TCAACAAGATAATGAGTGACATAAGTTTTTCAATTATATTTGCGAGTACTTTTTTTAATAAACATATTATAATTATTACCACTTAAAATAATAAAAGATAAAAAATAATATATTTCATTATAATAAAAAAAATCATAATTTCAAGAGAAAATACAATAATACTCGCCACTACAAAATAAAATATTTTCTGTTTACAAAGATGAGATTAAACAAAAATAAAATATTTTAAAATTTAAAATAAATTTCTATTGATTTTTAAAAATTAATATGTAATGTATATATACATTTATATTTTAAAAATAAAAACAAAATAATGGATTATAAAAAAAATACACAATATGATAACAAAACATTAGATAATGATGATATAGTTAGTTTGAATAATAAATGATTAGCATTATATGATTCATGAAAATATGAAGAAGCTATTGAATATTATGATAAAGTATTGGAAATAGATCCAAATTATACTACTACTTTGAGTAATAAATGAAGTCTATTGCAATATTTATGAAGGTATGAGGAAGCTATTGAATCTTATGATAAACTTTTAAAGTTAGAATCTAATAGTACTAATATTTTAAACAATAAATGATTAGCATTGCATAATTTATGAAGATATGAAGAAGCTATTGAATCTTATGATAAAGCATTAGAAATAACCTCAAATTATGCTATTACTTTAAATAATAAATGACTAGCATTAATCTTTATATGAAGATATGAAGAAGCTATTGAATGTTATGACAAAGTATTAGAAAAAAATCCTAATGATACTAAAGTAATAGTTGATAAAGCATTAGCATTATATAGATTATGAAGATATGAAGAATCTATTAAATTTCTTGATATAGCATTGGAAATAACTCCTAATGATCAGTCTATATTGGATAAAAAATGAATTGTACTACAAACAATTTTAAATTCTAAAAAAGATAAAGATAGTGCAGAAATTTTTTTGGAAAATATATGTAAAGAACTAAATGTTATAGATGAATGATACAAAACCAATAATATAAGTGATATAAAAAGTTCTTATTTTTGAATATTAAGAAAAATTGTTGATAGTAAAATTTATGATTCTTATATATTACAAAAATTTTCTTTATCTTATACTTTAGCATATATATTATCAAATGAAAGTGATGAAGCAATTGATATATGGTTACAGCAAAGTGATTATGAATTGCTTAATCAATGAATGGAGTATATAAAAAAATGACCACTTTCATTATCTGTAAATGATACATTATTGTATAATGAAATATGTTGATATTTGTATTGTTCCAATTTAATTACAAATCCATTACAAGAAAAACAATCTAGTTTGGAAAACTATATGAGAGTAAATTGTAATTATTTTATTGAAAATGAAGATGATGATAATCTTATTAGGGTTTTGTGAATGTGGAAATATTTATTAAATAAAATATATAATTCTAATCCTCCAAAAAACACATTATATGATGATTATTTAAAAATAATAGTAGATAAAAAATCAAAGAAAAAAGAAATGTTTTTTATGAAAGAAATATGTAATTTTTTATTACCTGATAAATGGGAATTACCTAATTAAAAAGGAACTAATACTATAAGTGAGTAGAATTATTTGAAATGTGAAGATATTATTTTCAGAAGCTTAGATGTGCAATTACTTGAAAAGTATCACAAAATATGTATAAAAAATACTGAAATTAGTTTTCAGTGTTTTTTAATCAATAAAAAATAATAATAATCAGAAGATTAGAATAATTTTTTATTGACTTTTATTTAAAAATAATTAGTTATATATTAACTATAAATTATTTTATATTTTTGTATTTTATTTTTTTAAGTGCTAATAATCATAATATTTTTATTTCCTTTTAAATCTTTTATTTAATCAAGGATTTGGTCTACAAAATTGAGATTAACGACAAATTGATTGAAAAGCTCTAACTGATGTACATTTATTTTCTTCAGAAATAATATGTAATGAATACGATAAAAAAGATAACAACAATATTAATGTAATTATAATAGATAATTTTTGCATTATTCAAATTTTTCATAATAAATATTTTCATATCACATTTTAATTAATTTTTCTTTTGATTCTATTACTAATCAAGGATTTCAACATATGTAAAATTCTATTTCTTTATCATATTTGAAATTTTCAACATTAATTCTTCAATAATTATATATATTTATATTTTCTTTTGATAAATAAATATTGATTTCCAAATTTTCTATTTTTTTCAATTCATCTAAATAAAATAAATCATTTTGATTAGCTACTCAAAAGTGCAAATATTTTTTACAGTTTTTAATATTTGGATTATTGATCATAGAATATATAGGTGCCAAACCCGTTCAAGTTGCCAAAAAAACTTTTGATTTATTATTAATTTTTAATTTAAATTCACCAAAAATTCAAGCAATTTTTAAATTATCTCATTTATTTAATTTTGGAAATAATTTACTAGCTCTACCATTTGCTTTAAGTTTTATAAAAAAAGTAAAATTTAATCAGCTTTTATCTGCTATACTATACTGTCTTATAAATTCTCAATCAAAATCTTCAAGCACAAATTTAATAAATTGTCAATCAAAATATTCCAAATTAGAATTTGATTTTATAACTAATTTAATTACATCTTTAGTAAGATAATGAATTTCTGCTATTTCAACTTTTTTATAATTTTGTTTTTCTTCATAATAAGGGATAAAATCTTTTTTGCTAACTCAACATAAAGGACAAACCCAATCATTTGGAATGTCTTCAAATTTAGTTCAAGGAAGTAAACCTCAATCTGGATCTCCTTTATTTTCATCATAAATATATCAACAAACTATACATATATATTTAGTAGTTTTTCAAGCTTTAATATTTTTGTATACAGAATTTTTTTTGAAAAAAACAATAGTTCTAAAAATAATAACACTTGAAAACAAAATCATATAAAATAAATCAATCCTACTAGCAAAAGCTATATGAATCATACTCAATAAAAATAATGGATACACCATATAATGAATTCATTTCCAAATAGAACCTAGAATTTTTTGAGAAAAATTATTTGAACTTATTCATAAAATTAACATTATAAATCAAGCAATAAGTCAAGTTAATGCATCCATTCTATTTTTAATATTTTTGAATATATACTCCAATAAACTTGAATCTCAAAAATGATAATATCTTTCAAGTTCAATATAATTTAACAAATGAATCATAAAAAATAAAAATGATAATATTCCAAATATTTTTCTAATAAATATTAATTTACTATAATATTTATCACTAACAAAATAAGATAATGGATTAATCAATAGTGCCATAGACAAATAAAAAAAAGCTATTTTACCTGAAATTCTTAATATACTATTATCATAAGATTGCATAGTATTTGCAAAAAAATATCATAATATTATTCAAGGAATTAATAAAATTATTAAACTTATAGAAAATATAGAAAAATTTTTTAAAGATTTTTTTTCTTTAAAGAAAAGCAAGAAAAAAACAGAAAAAATTATATACACTAATATTGTATACCAAAAAAATTGATTTAAATAAAAAATATTTTCCAAATCTAATTTCAAAAAAGAAATAATTAAAGGTAATTGAAAAATTGACTGTATTAATAATAATATATATTTTTTCATAAATTTATTACAAATTAGATACAAATTCTTGGAAAGCTTCTGTAGTTAAACTAGCTCATCACAAAGTATCACTTATTTGAACTTCAGATGGAATTAATCAAACTACTTCATCATTAACTTCCTGAGCAAATGCTTCTTGTGATGGATTTTTAGGATCTACATTTATTGATGTAATTATTCATTTATTGTCCAAACTAATTTTTCAATCCAAAAAAGCTACTGAATTATCTGGCAAATTATATTCAATTGAAAAATCTATAACTTCATCATTTTTATCACTAGTTTGATTATTATTAGTTTGTTCATTCTCTTCTTCAGAATTTCATCAAATACAACCTGATAAAACAAAAATTGATACAAAAGGAAGTAAAAATAGAGTTTTATTATTCATAATTATAATACAATTAATTTAATAAAATGAAATAGTATAATAATTTTTTAAATAATAAAATCAAGTAAAAATACTTTTATATTTGAATTTTTTATTAAAATAATTATTATATACTTTAATTTAAAGTTTAGTTTAATTTAATATTTTTTTACAAAAAATACAAATATGTTAATTTTTTTTATTATATTATCTATATTGTTTTTATTTTTTTTCTTTTTGATAAAATATTTAATTTTTCATATGAAGAAAAAAAATATACTAAAAAAAGCAGATGATATTAGATTTATTCAAGTAAAAATTTCTAGTAATAATTCTGAATGAACTGATCAAACTTCTTCTATGAAACAAAATATTGAAATAATGAATCAATTGTACAAAAATTTGTGATCAGTTTATTCTGGAGATTATATGAGTACTAAGTTTGGTCAAAATTTCATAGTATTAGAAATGATTGTAGAAAAAGAAATGATAAATTATATAATGTGAATTCCTCAAGATTATGTTGAATCATTTGAAAAATTAATTTCATCATTTTATCCTTGATCTGTAGTAGATAAAATTTCACAAAATAAAATATTAAATGCATGAAATTGTGTTTCTGCTTGAGATATAGTTCTTTCCAAGTCTGATACTTTACCGATCAAAATTTATGATGATTTTGAAGCTGATCCTATAGATAGTATTTTATCTTCATTTTCAAAAACTAATTGGGATGAAAAATTAATTTTACAATTTGTAATAAGTCCATTATCCGATTGAGAACAATCTAATTTTTCAAAAGCAGTAGAAGCTTGTAAGACAAGTAAAAAAAAGTCAATTTTTTGATTAATTAAAAAAATATTTGATTTTAATTCTGATGAATGAGAATCAAAGTGAGAAGAAAAAAGTAAATATACATCTTCACAAACACAAGATATAGATAAAAAATGAGAATGAGAATTTTTTAATGTAAAGATTAGAACATTAGCAATAAGTCCTGATCAAAATAGAGCAGATAAATTTTTGAGAGATATTCAAAGATCTTTAAGTCAATATAATTATGCATGATTAAATAAATTATCTGTAAAAAAACCAAAAAATTTAGATGATTTTTTATATAATTTTATTTATAAATCTCCTATTAGTTTACAAACTAATATAAGAAATATTCTCAAAACAGAAAAAGGTCATATATTTAGTATCAAAGAACTTTCTTCTCTTTATCATTTTCCTCATTCCAAATTTAATAAAAATCCAAGAATTAGATGGCAAAATTTTAAAATAGTTCCAGCACCTGATACTATTCCTTCTGATTGATTATATATATGAAATAATTTATATTCTTGAGTTAATAAGAAAATTAGAGTAAAACCGGAAGATAGATTTAGACATTTTTATTGTATTGGTCAAACTGGTACTGGTAAATCAACAATGCTTACTGTACAAGCAAAAGATGATTTAATTAATTGAAGATGATTTTGTATGATAGATCCTCATGGGGATTTATGTGAAAGTCTTTTATGATATTTTCCCAAAGAAAGAATTAATGATCTTATTTATTTTGATGCAGCAGATTTTCAAAATCCTATATGATTAAATGCTTTTGAAGCAGAAAATGAAGAACAAAAAGATGTAGTTGTAAGTGATTTGGTAGATATGTTTGTTAATCTTTATTGACATGAAATTTTTGGTCCTAGAATTCAAGATTATTTTAGAAATGGTGCATTAACACTTATGGATCAACCTGATTGATGAACTATGGTAGAGATTGTAAGACTTTTTGCAGATGAAGCTTTCCAAAAAACTAAACTTAAAAATGTAAAAAATCCAGTAGTAAGAAATTGGTGGGAAAAAACTTATGCAGCTATGTGAGATAGAGAAAAGGCTGAAGCTATTCCTTTTTTTCAAGCTAAATTTGGACAATTTACTACTACTCCTATTTTGAGAAATATAATATGACAAACTGAATCATCTTTCAAAATGTCTCAAGTTATGCAAGAAAATAAAGTTTTGTTAGTAAATTTAAGTAAATGAAAATTGTGAGAAATAAATTCTGAACTTATCGGTAGAATTATTACTACACAAGTAAAAGTTGCAGCATTACAAAGAGCATCTATGCCTGAAAATGAAAGAATTCCTTTTTATTTGTATATAGATGAATTTCAAAATTATGTAAGTCAATCTATAGAAAGTATATTATCTGAAGCAAGAAAATATAAATTATGACTTACTGTAGCTCATCAATATATTGATCAACTTAGATCTCATTGATTATGATGAGATTTGGATTTGTCAAAAGCTATTTTTGGTAATGTTTGAAGTATTATGGCATACAAAGTATGACCTGAAGATGCAGAATTTTTGGAAAGAGTTTTTGCACCAGAATTTAGCAAATCTGATTTGGTAAATATGGATAAATACAAATGAGTTATGAGATTATCTGTAGATAGTCAGCCTACTAAACCTTTTAGTATTGCAACTTTAAATCCATTTACTCCTTTTATAAATTCTCCTGAAAAAATTAAAGTAATAAAAGAAATTTCTTCTCTTAAATGGGGAAGAAAAAAAGAATTAGTAGAAAAAGAAATTTATTATAAAGTATGAGTTTAATTTATTTTTAAAATTTTTTGATTAATGAATTCAACTATTAATTTATCTGAATTATTCTTGGGAACTTGTTTACATTTTTTTGTAAATAATTTTTTTGATGAACAAAATGAAAATGAATTATTAAGTGATAATGAAATTTTACAAAAAATAATTGATTGAAATAAAAATATTTTTTCTTTATTGTTGGATAGATATTCTGATAAAATATATAGATATATTTTTTACCATTTTAATTTTGATAAAAAAATTTCTCAAGATCTTACTCAAGAAGTTTTTCTTCATGTTTGGAACAAATTAAATAAATTTGATAATGAACAAAAATTTGAACCATGGCTTTATAGATTGGCACATAATTGCTGTATTGATTGGATTAGGAAAAATAAAAACAATTTAAGTGAAAGTTCTTTGGATAATATTTCGTATGATATATGAGAAGCATTTGATGAGAATGATCTTGAAAATAATTATAAACAAAAATTAATTTATCAAATACTTGAAAAATTGGATCATAAATCTAAACATATAATTATATTATCATATTTTGAACAAAAATCTTATGATGAAATTGCATATATTATTTGAATATCAAAATGAGCTGTATGAACTAGTCTTACTAGAGCAAGAAATAAATTGAAAGATATCATAAACTCGGATGATGTTTTGAAAGATGCACTTAATTTTGATTTATAAAATTTATTTTACTATAAAATATTTTAGTATGAAAAAAAAGCTTGATTTATCAAAACTACTTTCAAAAGATAATTATCAAGAAATAAAATTATCAAAAGATATAAAAGATAATATATTGAAGCAAACTATTTACAAAAAACATAGTTTTTTGAGTAAGTTTAAATTTTATGCATTACCAAGTTTTGCTATATTATTAATATTTGTTTTTTGATTTTATTTTTATGAAATAAATAAAAATAGTTTTGTAAATCAAGAAAATCAAAAAAACATAAATATTTGACTTAATAATATTGAAAATCAAGAAGTTTGAAATTTTGAAGAAAATGAAGAAATTCAAGAAAATAGTATACAAAATTTTGCAAAAAATAGAAGTCTAGATCAAATTTCTGAAGATGTAGAAATGTTTGATACTGATTCAAGTAATGATATTGAACAAAATATAGGTACATATTCTATGGAAGAATCTAATACTTGATTTGGTAGAGCTTGATTTGGAGCTAAAACAGTAGATGTTGCAAGTAGTTGAGTTTATGAAAAAGATGATTTTTATAATAAATTAAAAAAATATTTTGTAGAAAATTATATTAAATTTATAATTTTATCTATATTAATAATTATTAATATTTTGATTTTATTTTATACATACAAATATTTTTCATTAAACAAAAAAATGAAAATATTGTTAATTATTTCATTTTTTGTAGATATTTTATTGTTTTATTATGTAATATTTATTTTAATATAGGATTTTGAAATTAAACTAAAATTTATTTTAAGAATTAAGTATTGAATCGGCTCTTTTGAAAACACTAAATAAAGTTCATATACAAATATCTTTTTTTCACATAGGAACTGGTAATGTAGCATTATTTTCTTTATGTTTCATAATTCTGTGAGAAGTAGAGTTTTGTCTATCTTCTTCAAAACCAAATTTTTTCAATATTAAAACCATATCATTTGAGGATAAATCTTTTCTGAAATATTTCAAAATATTATCATAATCTACTGTATTATCTTGTAATTCATTAGAATTTTTTTCTATTATTTCATCTATTGAAAAATATTTATTAATTCCAAACAAGAAATTAAATAAATTATGAGATATATTTGATAAATTTTTATTAAGTAAATCTTGATTAATATTTTGTGAACAGAATAAATCTAGTAAAAAATTAATTTTTTCTTCATCAATAGATTTTATAAAAAAATCAATATTATACAAAGATAAAAAATTTTTAATTATTAAATTATGATTTATAATATTTGATAAAAAATTTATATTTTTTATATTGACAAAAAAGATATCTAATTTTTCCAAATTTAGATTATTCATAATATTTTCAAAATAATACCAAATTCATCAATTTGAATTATTTTCAGAATCTATATATTTCAATAATCATCTATTTTCCAAAAATGATAATATTTGAAAAAAGTTATAATATCAATTATTAATATTATCCAAGTTTTCAATTATAGAATGAGTATCAATTTCATAATTTTGTAATATATTATAAATATTTGATATAATAGAATTATTAGTATTATGATTATCAATTGAATATAAAAAATCACTTAAACAATTACAATCATCAAAATCATAATTCAATATAAATTCTTCAAAAATGTATTTATTACTAAAATATTTATTTATAAGTAAATTCATATTAATATCATCTATATTTGAACGAAAAGCTAACTTATAAAGAACTGAAAATAAAATACTGTAATCGTTTTCATTATTTTCAAAAAAGCTTTTCCAAGTATTAATTTTTATTGAATTTTTTCAAAATTTATTTTGTATATATAAATAATCAGAAAGTTTATCTTTTTGGTATTTAAATATTTTGCTTCTATTTTGATATTCATTTTCTATATTGTAAGAATTTATAATTTTATCAAAATAATTATTAAATTTATTAATATTATTTATAGTTTTGAATATATCGTTTTTATTATTTTCATAATAATCTTTAATTTCATATACATATTTATCAACAGTTTTTTTATAAGTTGGATCAAAAAATTCTTCAAAATTTTGTAATTTAGATATATTTCATTTAATTTTCACTATAGCTTGTACAAAATTTATAACTTCAGTTTTATTTTGTAGTTCAAATATTTTTTCAACTAAATTTATGTTATATGATAATAAATTTTTGATAAAACATAAATCAGCATCCAATAATTTAACTATATTATTAAATCATAATCTATTATTAATATTTTTATGTATAAAATCTAAATCCAAAAAATACATAAAATCTAATATATAACTTCAATATGAATTAAAAAAATCTTGATTTTGAATCAAAAAATCATAATCAAATTTTTCAAATAAATATTTTTTATCTTCATTTGAAAGTGAATTAAGAAATTGTAAATTTAATAAAACTTCATCTTTTTTTACAAGTTCTAAAATATCATCTTTATTTAATATATTTCATTTATTATACATTTTATAAAATGATTTAATTTGCATATTTGATATATTTAAATCATTCAAATTTCATATTGAAAATATAATTTCCAAAAATTTTTTATCAAAATTATTTTCATAAAAGAAAATAAAATTAGATTCTATATAATCTTTATCATCAAAAAAGGATAATAAATTATTATAATATTTATTTTTATTAAATAAATCTTTTATATAAAAAGAAAATCTATCAAAAAATTCTTGAGATATATAAAAATCTCTAATTCTTTTCTTTTCATAATTTAAAACGGCAGTAGTAGGACAGTTTTTGTTCCAAGAAATTAAAAAATCACATATATCATTATAAATTATTTTTGGTAAAGATAATTTTTTATTAAAAAGATTGTAAAGCTGATCTATTAAAATATTGTTTTTAGTAAAATCTATATTTGAAATAGCAAAATAATCTATTATATATAATATATCAATATATTCATATATTCATATTTTATCATTATTTATAAGACATATATCTTTTAGTTCATCTGAAAAATTAGAATAATTTCTTAAAAAATTTGGTTTTTTAAATTTGAAAATAAATTTATCATCATTATGTACATTTCTGTATGAAAATGCTAATGTTCTATTCAAAGAAGTTAACCAATAACAAAAAGACAAAACAATATCAAATATTTCAGAATTTCATTTGTATCTTATAATATCTTCTTCATAATCAATATCAACTCCAATATTTTCCAAAAGATTTAAAAAATCTTTATATTTATTAACAAAAAATTCATAATATTTATCATCAGATTTTAATATATTAAACATATCATTACATACTTCTATCAAATCATCTACTCATCATACATTAACCATTTTAGTCATATATCAAAAATTTCTTATAGAATCAAAAAAAATTCAAATATTATTTAAATTTTTTGATTTTAAAAAAGAAAAAAATTCTTTAATATTTTCATTTTCAATAATATTTTCAACATCATCTCAAACAGCAAGAAACATTTCATGTGCTATTTTTTTTAAATTATCGTTATTATTCTTTATATTATTGATATTATTTACAGGAATACTATTTTCTAAGCCCATATTTATTAAATATTAAATATTTAAATTAAAATATAATATATAATTACTAATAATAAAAAGTCAATATAATGTTTTTTGATTTTTGTATGATTATATTTTTTAATATTTTATTTAAATTGTTTTTAATTGAAACGATATATTATAAAAAAAATAAAAAATCTCTTGAAGATAAGGAAAAATTAATTATATAGATATTACTTTAATTATCAAAAATTTATTTATTAAAATTAATTATTACACAATGGCGGATAAAGTTTTTTTTGGGAATGTGAAAGAGATGACAAATAATTATTGAACTATGTATAGTATATGAATAACAAAAGAAGATCTAGACAAACTTGTGTTTAATGAAAAATGATGGGCAAATATAAGTTTAAAAAAATCTAGTAAATGAAATTGGTATATGGAAATATATAATCCTCAAGATAATAATAATACACAAAAAACATCGCAAACTGAAGTAGTAAATGAAGAAGAGGATGAAGATTTACCTTTCTAAAGAGTAGAGTGGGTAATTATAAGAGTGGATTTAAATAAGATAAAAGTAATTAAGTTTATAAAAAAAGTATTTTGACTTGACAAATTATTAAAAATGTTTATAAAGTAAATCCCTTGTAAGCTTCATATTTGGAGGCAGTCATGTTAAGTATTAGTCTAAATTCGGTTAATGCCAGAAACAAGGATTTTACTACATTTGTTTATGAGTATCCTTTGGATATTTCTATAGCAAGTATAGAGAAATTCTTGAAATTAAGGACATTTAGGAAAGTAGAAACTTGCTTTCTTTCAAATGAAGGCAAGCCTTTCTTTTCGGGTGAAAGGATTTTACTTGGCAATGATACAAGTGCAAGGATACTAACAGCTATAACGGGAATTTATCCAAAATTAAGGGAGATTCCTATCGTGAAATCTAATCACTAGAATTTCTCATTTTTTCTTTTCTTCCTATGAATTTCATAGGAAGTTTTTTTATAAAAAAAATATATTAATATTTAATTAATATATTGTCAAACGGTGAGGATGGGATTCGAACCCATGGTACAAATAAATTGTACACATGTACTCCAAACATGCGCTTTCGACCACTCAGCCACCTCACCATCAACTTAATGTATAATAAAAATTTTACAAAATACAAGAAATAATTTAATAAAATCACAATTTAAAAAATGATTGTATAAATATGTAGAAATAAAAATTAAATAAATTTGTTGATTTTTGAAAAAAATTAAGTATATTATAAGAACTATAATAAATTTATCATATAAATATTAAAAAAACAAATTATGGATAACATAAATAAAGCTATAAACTATAATTATAAATTTGATTGAATAACTGAAGTTCTTAAAAATGATATAATTGATCTTGTAAATAAAAATATTAATGGTAAAGTTAATTGATATTTGAAAAAAATATTAGAAAAAAAAGACTCAAAAGTACATATTGATATGGATATTAAAAAAAATAAACAAGAAAAATATGAATCATCATTTAGATTTGATTTAGATTGAAAAATTATTGTTTACAAGAATTCTGTTCCATTCAAAAATATTAATGATCTAATAAATCATGCATTTGATCATCTAAAAAGAGAAATATCAGATTCAAAATAATTTTTTTTTATCAATATAATTTAAATATTTAAATATGTCAAAAAAAGTAAAATATCTAACTCAAGTAGGTTATAATAAGTTACTAAATGAACTTGATGAGTTACAAAAGGAAAAACTTCCTGAAGTTTTGCAGAGATTAAAAGAAGCAATAGAACAATGAGATATTTCTGAAAATTCTGAATACGATGATGCTATGTCTGAAAAAGATTTAGTAGAGGTTAGGATTAATGAAATTAAATGAATGCTTGAAAATGTAGAAATAGTTAAAGAATGAGCTACATGATGAATTATTAAATATTGATCAATAGTGCATCTTAAAGATGAAAATTGAAATGAATATAAATTTACTATGGTTTGAACTTGAGAAGTGGATATATTGGATTGATCTATAAGTTTTGATTGTCCAGTATGAACTGCTATTGCAGGTAAAGTAAAATGAGATAAAGTAAGTGTTAGATCGCCTAGGAAAAGATATGAAATGGAAATTATGGATGTTAAGTAAAATATAAATATTTTTTATGTTAATATTTAAGTGTAGTTTAAAACTACACTGATTTTTGTTATTTAATAATGTTGTATTTAATATATTTTTAATAAAAAATATTATGATTTCAATAGTTGTTGCAATGTCATTAAATAGAGTTATTGGAAATAATAATTCTTTGCCTTGGAATGTACCAGAAGATTTGAAGAATTTTAAGAAAATTACTTCAGGTAAAACTGTTATAATGTGATATAAAACATATCAATCTATATGATTTCCATTAAAAAATAGAAAAAATATTATATTATCAAAAGAAAATATTAAAATTGAATGATGTTATATTTTTTTTAGTATGCAAGAGATTATTGATTATATAAATCAATCTGATGATAGTGAAATTATGGTTATATGATGAGAAAGTGTTTATACTCAATTTATAGAAAGAAATTTAATAGATAAAATTTATTTAAGTCTTATTCCTCAAGTTGTTGATTGAGATAAATATTTTCCTATGTTTGAAGATAAATTTAAATTAGTTTCTGAAGATACTAGGCAATGATATATATTTAGAGAATATTTAAGAAAATAATTTTTTTACTTAAATCAATATGAGTTTTTAAAAAGTTAAATATTTATTTGCAAAATAAAAAAAGATATATATTATATAGTGTATATCTTTTTTGTTTATATTTAAAAAAATATATTAAATAATATTTATAAATTATAATTAATAATAATGGACTATAGTACTAAAAAAGAAAAAATTATTGAAATTTTGAAAACTTATGAAAATAAGGAATTTTGTGATTTTTTTATGAAAGATTCTGATAAAATGTCGCCTGAAGATATAAATGATATATATGTATGTCTTACGGTAGATGATGAAAATGCTATTAATGAAATAGTAAAAAAAAGAAATGAAAGATTTAGTGAATTGATATCAAGATTGGATTTGTTGGATACAAAAGTTAGGAGGAAAATATTGAATCATAAAGAACAAAAAGAAAACAAAAAAGATATGAAAGATATTGAAAATTTATTTGATAATATATAAATAATGTGATTAGAAAATAAAGATGTACAATTAGATGATAGAGATTCCATAAAAGAATGATTAGATATGGAAGAATATCAATTATCTGAAAATACGAAGTTTATGCAAGAATTATATAAAAGTGCTGTTGATAAATTATGAAAAATGGAAGATAAGTTTTGAGAATTAGTAGAAAATGATGAATATAACGATTATGATTGAGATGTTGATGTTATAAATCCTAGAACAGAGTTTGAACAGCTTGCAAGTGAATTTATGCAAGAACTTCAAGAAATTCAAGAAATTAGATCTGAAATGGGAATAGCTGGTCGTATTAATTCGGAGATAAGTAATGTTTTGTATAGATTAAATCCTATGAATGCATTGTGAGAAAAAATTGATCATGCTATTAGTGGTTGAGAAAAAGGTTCAGATAATTATATGGCATTTAATAAAGTAGTTCAACAAATGTTGGATGCTCAGGAGAGAGAATTACAAAACTTAGAATAATTAATGAAAATAATTTTTATTTTTTATGATTATGTGTTTTATTAAAAATATTTGTGTATAAGTTGCTTATATTAAAAAATAAATTTATGAAAAAAAACAATTTTTGTATTGACAAATATAATTAATTTATATATAATATATTTGGAATTAATAATTTAAGAATTAATTATATTTATATAATGAAAAATAATAAATATGAAAACAAAAATAAAAAAAATATTTGGAGTGCTTTTTGTTGTTTTATTGCTTTTGATTTGATGAATTACTAAAGCAGATAAACATTTTGTTAGTTGTGATTTGGAGTTCAAAATAGGAGATAATATAATATATGAAAATAATAATTCGCAGAAAGTTTTTAGATTTAATACTAAAGGTTCTTTGTTATTTTATACTGATCCAGCAAATATTTATTTTGGTTTGGATAATTATACTGGGCTATGATATAATTCATTGTATGTAAATAGAAAATCTTGACAAGATGGGATTAGAGATGTTTCGCCTGAAATACATAGATCATCTTTGCCAAATAATTGACTTGAATTTGTAAATACAAGTGGTGATAAGACAATATTATGGTGAGATGATGGTGCTTTAAATTCTAATAGATTTATTGCTTATGATGGATTTCAAGCTGGTTGCTCTGATTCTGGTTGGAAAAATGAATTAACTAATAATTGGAATAGATATGATTATACAAATGATCCTGGGACTTTTTATCCACAACCACTATGTTGAAATGAAAATGGTAAAGTTTATGCTTGGAATGAAACAAGTTGGGATACACAAGATTTTTGTACAGAAGGAACAGTAAATCCATCAAATCCAATTTTCCCTGATGAAGGAGAGACTAGGGCATGGACTTGTACCGCTCCTTCTCATAGTCCAGTAACTTGTAGTGCAAGGAGAGAGACTGAATCACCTAATGATTGTACAGGTCCAGATTGAGCTATTATTGCTCATGGTGATAGTAGAACTTATTATAAAAATACTGTAGTAGATGGTGAAGAAGATGATAATGCTTGTGTATTTGGTGAGTCCACCTTTCCTTGTATTATAGATGGAACAGGTGCAACTGGGGAAAATAATGTTTGTG
>NZ_JAEDAM010000078.1 GCF_018420025.1 Candidatus Vampirococcus lugosii
TAATATCTATGAATTCATATCTGAATACATAGATATTAATTGAAAACCAGTAGCTGTTTATCTTGATCGTCATTCTGCATACAAAATCAATCATCCAAAAGATCAATTTGATAAAGAAATGCTTAGCAGATTACAAGTTGCTTGTAATATATTATGAATTGAAGTTATTTATTCTAAGTGTCCTGAATGAAAATGAAGAGTTGAAAATTCATTTAAAACACATCAAGACAGACTTATAAAAGAGATGAGACTTGCTTGAATTAAAAACATTGTTTCTGCTAATAAATTCTTATATGATTACTACATACCTAAACATAATAATAAGTTCTCTGTTGAAGCTAAAGTGTCTTGAAACTTCCATGTTCCTATCACTAAATATGAAAAAGAAAATCTTGAATGGTTCTTTGCTAAAAAAGAGAAAAGAATTATTAAAAGAGATTGAACTGTTAATTACATGAATACAAAATATCAAATACATAAAAAACAATATTTACCTGCTTGAAAGCAAGTAAATGTTGTTACATCTATGTTGGGGAAACTTAAAATATTTTCTTGAAATGTAGAATTATTATTTGATATTATTAATTAATTATTTATATTATTACTGACATTTCTATTTTTGTTTTTTTACTGACATTTTAAAGTTGCTGTTACAAGATTTATTTTGGGTGAATTTGTCAAATTTTTGGGAGTGAAGAAGTTTATTTTGGACAAATCATTACAAAATAATATCTTTCATATATCAATTTTTCTCTAAAACTTTTTTTAATTCAGCTCTATTAGCTAAATTAAATCATACTTGGCTCCAAATTTTATGTTTTTCTTCTATTTGATTTTGTATTTTATTAAAAATTTTAACAAAATTTATTGAAATTTGCTCAAAACTTAATCACTCTCTTTTACTATCTATATAATTTTTTTCAAAACAATCTACCAAATTGATACTTTTTCAGTCAACTGAAATATTAAGTAGTTGTTGTCTAGTATTTGCATATTTTATGTTTTCTCATTGTCTTATACCATCCCAAAAACTATCTCTAACAATTACGGGTGCTATTATTTCTTTTAGATAATCATGTCAAACATCTGATAATTCTCATATTTTACTATAAACATTTTTAATTTGTTTTTCTCGTATAATATGACAATATTCATGCAAAAATATGTCTAAATAATTATTTTCTTGATTTTTGAATACTTCAGTTACAATAGAAAACTTTATAATATCACTACCAAATGTAGAACTTGGTAAAAAACTTGGATATATATGGACAGTCTCGTTATTTATTTGGTAGTCCATAGTTTTACAAAAACCCTCCACGATTTTTTGTTTGTTTCAATTAAACAATTTTTTCCATTTTTTAATTATATCATCTATCTTGTATTTATATTCAAAATATTTTTGTTCCAAAAAGTTATCAACTAATTTTTCTCATTCTGCTTGAGATATATTCTCTATATTAGCCAAACTATAATAACAAAAAAATATTGATTTACGAACATGTCATCGTTTGTGGATATGTTTTTTTTCAAAGAGAAATTTTTTGAAAGATATTTTATCTTTTTCTACATCGCATTTTATTTTAAAATTTAGCATGAGTATTTATTATAATATTTCAATTATCTTTTTTTTATAAAGCATAAATAAAAATTTATTTAATTTTTTTTCATCAATTCAGATCTCTGAAGAAAGTTCAGATAAAGAAAAATAATCTTTTTTTAACAATCTTTTTAACAAATATCATGAATCTCTAGTTACCATAGTATTAGCATATCACAAAGACAGAATATATCAATCATTTTCTTCTCTGAAAATAATATTAGGTGATACTCTTAACTTTTCTCAAAGAAGAGAAGTAACCTTAATTTTATTTTGTTCCAACAATAGATGTATTTTTTTTCTATTAACTGGTTTTGCATAAGGATCCATTTGATTTATTTCTCATGTTGTTCACTTTGCTTCCATTCTACATCATCATGTACATTTTGATAAATATTCACAAGACACACATGTTTCTGGAATCAAATCTCAATTTCTCCATTCCTGCATATTTTGCCATATTTCATCTAAATTTTTTTGAAATATATTTCAATAAGACATGTCAGCATGAGTACATGGTCTAACTTCTCAGTCTGCTCATATTATTGAGGATGTTATTCAAGCAGTACACTTATGTCTAGAAAATTCTGCAAACTCAGGTATCTCTGACAATAAACACAAAGGATAACATTCTAATATGTCTACATACAATCATTGTTCTTTTTTTAGTCTTACTAAATCAGAAAGACTCAAAATAACATCATCCTTATCAACAGCATAATCCATAAAGTTTGGTATGTTTGCTGGCCAAGATCATTTTGTAGCGAAAAAACTTTTAACTCATAGTTCTTTCAAAAAATTACCTGTTTCATAAACATGGTCAATATTTAATTTTGTTAGGACCATATTAACTCAAATTTTAATATCCTCATCTAAAGCCGTTTTTATTCAAGAAATAACTTTATTAAAATTTCATTCTTTTCAAGTAATTTGATCATGAACTTTTGAATCATAAGAAGTTAATGATGTTAAAATAGACCTCAATCATTTACTTTTTAGCTCTTGTGCTAATTTTTTTGTTAATAACATAACATTTGAGTTTAAACTGCAGGAGATTCAATGTTCAGAAAGTTGTTCTATTAAGAACAGAACGACATCTTTTTTGATTAGTGGTTCTCATCAAGTTATTCAAACATGGAAAACTCATGCTTTTTTCAATTGCTCAATAATAATTTTTGCTTTTTCAATATCAAGATGAATATGATTTCTATCAGTAATTTGCCAAGAATTGTAGCAATGTATACAGCTAACATTACAACTACTAGTTACTTCTATCTGCATACTTAATGGTGCAGATAGTTGTCTAGCAAAGTTTCATTTTAATGAATTTACCTTATTTGATTTTTCTCAGTTGCTACATATTTCATTACAATTATCACATCTATTCATGTTAATGTAATATATATTTAGATAAATACTGCATTGTGTTTAAATCTCCAGCCAGACATTCTGACTGGAGATGTTGAAGTTTATGAATCGCATGGTGTATTGTCGCAATCACATGCATCACACAAATCGCAATTATCACAGTAATCACAACTGTCACATGATTCTGCAACAACATCACCATCACCAAACAAACTAACAAAACCGAGATCCAGACTCATAAATACCTCCTTTTTTTTATAAAGAATTAATGTTACAATAATTACAACCATTGCAACTACTGTAATATTCTTATAAAGATCTTTTTTCAAAAATCAACACTTTTTGGCTCTATTGTGCCAGCAAAGTTAAATTGTCAGTACTAGGCACAAATAGAAATGTCAATATAATAATATTGTTTTATTTTTTAAAAAACAATATTATGAATTTACTTTATACTGACAAACAAATGAACAAAGTCCGTATTATCCAAAAACTTATCGATAATAAGATAAACATCAAAGATGTTTGTGATGCTTTAAGTTGTTCTGAAAGAACTGTTTATAGATATAAATCTACTCTTATCAATGAATGACCTCCTGGATTCATTCATTGATTAAAATGAAAAGTTTCCAATCACAATCCATATTCCTCAAAACATCAAGACTTAGATAGAATAATAACTCAAAATAAGTTTATTTGATTTTGACCCACATTTTTATCTGAAAAGCTTCTTGAGATCTATTGATTCTATATCAATAAAGAATCTCTTAGAAAAAGAATGATTAGATTGTGATTATGGTTACCAAAACCAAAAAAGACTGTAGTTAAAAGGAAAAAAAGAGAAAGAAGTAAATCATTTTGATTACTTATTCAAATTGATTGATCTTAATCATGATTGGTTTGAAGATTGATCTGAATATTGTCTCATAAATGCTGTTGATGATGCTACCTGAAAAACTACTCATGCTAAATTTACTACTTGAGAGTCCCTTATTAATATCTATGAATTCATATCTGAATACATAGATATTAATTGAAAACCAGTAGCTGTTTATCTTGATCGTCATTCTGCATACAAAATCAATCATCCAAAAGATCAATTTGATAAAGAAATGCTTAGCAGATTACAAGTTGCTTGTAATATATTATGAATTGAAGTTATTTATTCTAAGTGTCCTGAATGAAAATGAAGAGTTGAAAATTCATTTAAAACACATCAAGACAGACTTATAAAAGAGATGAGACTTGCTTGAATTAAAAACATTGTTTCTGCTAATAAATTCTTATATGATTACTACATACCTAAACATAATAATAAGTTCTCTGTTGAAGCTAAAGTGTCTTGAAACTTCCATGTTCCTATCACTAAATATGAAAAAGAAAATCTTGAATGGTTCTTTGCTAAAAAAGAGAAAAGAATTATTAAAAGAGATTGAACTGTTAATTACATGAATACAAAATATCAAATACATAAAAAACAATATTTACCTGCTTGAAAGCAAGTAAATGTTGTTACATCTATGTTGGGGAAACTTAAAATATTTTCTTGAAATGTAGAATTATTATTTGATATTATTAATTAATTATTTATATTATTACTGACATTTCTATTTTTGTTTTTTTACTGACATTTTAAAGTTGCTGTTACAAGATTTATTTTGGGTGAATTTGTCAAATTTTTGGGAGTGAAGAAGTTTATTTTGGACAAATCATTACAAAATAATATCTTTCATATATCAATTTTTCTCTAAAACTTTTTTTAATTCAGCTCTATTAGCTAAATTAAATCATACTTGGCTCCAAATTTTATGTTTTTCTTCTATTTGATTTTGTATTTTATTAAAAATTTTAACAAAATTTATTGAAATTTGCTCAAAACTTAATCACTCTCTTTTACTATCTATATAATTTTTTTCAAAACAATCTACCAAATTGATACTTTTTCAGTCAACTGAAATATTAAGTAGTTGTTGTCTAGTATTTGCATATTTTATGTTTTCTCATTGTCTTATACCATCCCAAAAACTATCTCTAACAATTACGGGTGCTATTATTTCTTTTAGATAATCATGTCAAACATCTGATAATTCTCATATTTTACTATAAACATTTTTAATTTGTTTTTCTCGTATAATATGACAATATTCATGCAAAAATATGTCTAAATAATTATTTTCTTGATTTTTGAATACTTCAGTTACAATAGAAAACTTTATAATATCACTACCAAATGTAGAACTTGGTAAAAAACTTGGATATATATGGACAGTCTCGTTATTTATTTGGTAGTCCATAGTTTTACAAAAACCCTCCACGATTTTTTGTTTGTTTCAATTAAACAATTTTTTCCATTTTTTAATTATATCATCTATCTTGTATTTATATTCAAAATATTTTTGTTCCAAAAAGTTATCAACTAATTTTTCTCATTCTGCTTGAGATATATTCTCTATATTAGCCAAACTATAATAACAAAAAAATATTGATTTACGAACATGTCATCGTTTGTGGATATGTTTTTTTTCAAAGAGAAATTTTTTGAAAGATATTTTATCTTTTTCTACATCGCATTTTATTTTAAAATTTAGCATGAGTATTTATTATAATATTTCAATTATCTTTTTTTTATAAAGCATAAATAAAAATTTATTTAATTTTTTTTCATCAATTCAGATCTCTGAAGAAAGTTCAGATAAAGAAAAATAATCTTTTTTTAACAATCTTTTTAACAAATATCATGAATCTCTAGTTACCATAGTATTAGCATATCACAAAGACAGAATATATCAATCATTTTCTTCTCTGAAAATAATATTAGGTGATACTCTTAACTTTTCTCAAAGAAGAGAAGTAACCTTAATTTTATTTTGTTCCAACAATAGATGTATTTTTTTTCTATTAACTGGTTTTGCATAAGGATCCATTTGATTTATTTCTCATGTTGTTCACTTTGCTTCCATTCTACATCATCATGTACATTTTGATAAATATTCACAAGACACACATGTTTCTGGAATCAAATCTCAATTTCTCCATTCCTGCATATTTTGCCATATTTCATCTAAATTTTTTTGAAATATATTTCAATAAGACATGTCAGCATGAGTACATGGTCTAACTTCTCAGTCTGCTCATATTATTGAGGATGTTATTCAAGCAGTACACTTATGTCTAGAAAATTCTGCAAACTCAGGTATCTCTGACAATAAACACAAAGGATAACATTCTAATATGTCTACATACAATCATTGTTCTTTTTTTAGTCTTACTAAATCAGAAAGACTCAAAATAACATCATCCTTATCAACAGCATAATCCATAAAGTTTGGTATGTTTGCTGGCCAAGATCATTTTGTAGCGAAAAAACTTTTAACTCATAGTTCTTTCAAAAAATTACCTGTTTCATAAACATGGTCAATATTTAATTTTGTTAGGACCATATTAACTCAAATTTTAATATCCTCATCTAAAGCCGTTTTTATTCAAGAAATAACTTTATTAAAATTTCATTCTTTTCAAGTAATTTGATCATGAACTTTTGAATCATAAGAAGTTAATGATGTTAAAATAGACCTCAATCATTTACTTTTTAGCTCTTGTGCTAATTTTTTTGTTAATAACATAACATTTGAGTTTAAACTGCAGGAGATTCAATGTTCAGAAAGTTGTTCTATTAAGAACAGAACGACATCTTTTTTGATTAGTGGTTCTCATCAAGTTATTCAAACATGGAAAACTCATGCTTTTTTCAATTGCTCAATAATAATTTTTGCTTTTTCAATATCAAGATGAATATGATTTCTATCAGTAATTTGCCAAGAATTGTAGCAATGTATACAGCTAACATTACAACTACTAGTTACTTCTATCTGCATACTTAATGGTGCAGATAGTTGTCTAGCAAAGTTTCATTTTAATGAATTTACCTTATTTGATTTTTCTCAGTTGCTACATATTTCATTACAATTATCACATCTATTCATGTTAATGTAATATATATTTAGATAAATACTGCATTGTGTTTAAATCTCCAGCCAGACATTCTGACTGGAGATGTTGAAGTTTATGAATCGCATGGTGTATTGTCGCAATCACATGCATCACACAAATCGCAATTATCACAGTAATCACAACTGTCACATGATTCTGCAACAACATCACCATCACCAAACAAACTAACAAAACCGAGATCCAGACTCATAAATACCTCCTTTTTTTTATAAAGAATTAATGTTACAATAATTACAACCATTGCAACTACTGTAATATTCTTATAAAGATCTTTTTTCAAAAATCAACACTTTTTGGCTCTATTGTGCCAGCAAAGTTAAATTGTCAGTACTAGGCACAAATAGAAATGTCAATATAATAATATTGTTTTATTTTTTAAAAAACAATATTATGAATTTACTTTATACTGACAAACAAATGAACAAAGTCCGTATTATCCAAAAACTTATCGATAATAAGATAAACATCAAAGATGTTTGTGATGCTTTAAGTTGTTCTGAAAGAACTGTTTATAGATATAAATCTACTCTTATCAATGAATGACCTCCTGG
>NZ_JAEDAM010000020.1 GCF_018420025.1 Candidatus Vampirococcus lugosii
TCTATTTCGGAAAAATTTTCAATTATGTAATATATATTCAACTACTTCTAACCAGGCATACATTATATTTTTTAGTTTATATCACATACAATCTTCTTTCCTTAATTCTAATATCATTTCTTTAACCTGAGCTCATACTATTTCCAATCATACCATAGCTAATCATATTGATGATAGTAATATATTATAATAATTATTTAGTCTTTCAACTTCACTTCTTAAATGTATTTTCTCTAAATTATATTCTTGTTTTAAATATTTATATGTTTCTTCTATTAATTTAATTAAATTTAAAATAGTCTAGTACTTGACAATATCAACTAATTATTTATATATATTTTATGTTTTATTTTAAATTATTAATATATGTGAGAAAAAATTGAAAAAAAAATAAGTGTATGAAATGTATTAAAATATTTATTTATTGAAGTTTGGAAAATTAGATATATAACTATATTTGCTTTTTTATCTATAGTTTGAATTAGTATTTTACAAACAATAATTCCTATATATTTCAAAGATATAGTAGATATTGCAGTTAATAACGATTTGACAAAAACAGAAATGTATGAACAAATAATGATAATATTTAATTATTTTTTAATAACTATATTTTGAAGTTTTATATTTTGGAGAATTTGAGAATATTTATTAAGTTATGCTATTTTAAAATTAGACTACAACATAACTTATAATTCTTTTAGTTCTTTACATAAACATTCTTATGATTTTTTTGTAAATAATTTTTCAGGTTCTTTAGTAAAAAAAACGAGTAGATTAGTAAATAGTATAGCTTCTATATATGATATAATATTTTTTGATATAACTAGAATATTGGTAAGTATATGATTTATATTAATAATATTATTTATTGAAAATACTTATTTATGAGTAATATTCTGAATATGGATATTATTAATTATAATATTTGCTTATTTTCTAAATAAAATTAGAGTTCCCTATGTGAAAGATAGTGCAAATGAAAACTCTACAGTTTTTTGACAATATTCGGATACTGTTACAAATAATTTTAATATAAAACTATTTTGAACATATGAAAAAGAAAAATTAAATTTTTTTGAAGCATTAGAAAAATGGAAAAAAAAAGAACTTAAATCTATTTATGTATTTATCATAGTATTTGCAATTATTTCTATAATAGTAATTGCTTGAGAAATATTATTACTATATACTACAATACAGCTTTGGTATGATGATATAATTAGTATATGAGTTTTTGTTTTAATTGTAAATTATCAAATAATTATATCTAGTCAAATTTTTTGATTATCTTTTTTGATGTGAAGATTAGCAAATAATTTTTGAGATAGTATAGATATGTTGGAAATACTTTGGAAAGATTATGAAATAATTGATAAACAAAATGCAAAAAAATTAAAAATAAATAAATGAAAAATTTATTTTCAATGAGTTAATTTTTCATACAAAAATCAAGAAAAAGTCCTTAATAATTTTGAATTAAATATAAAAGCTTGAGAAAAAATAGCAATTGTATGACAATCTGGTAGTTGAAAATCAACTTTAATCAAAATTTTATTTCGTTTTTATGATATTCAAGAATGAAAAATTTTGATAGATAATCAAGATATATCTACAATAAAACAAGATAGTCTTAGAAGTCAAATTTCTATGGTTCCACAAGAACCTATACTTTTTCATCGTAGTTTATATGAAAATATTGCTTATGCAAAAGATAATGTTAGTTATGATGAAGTAATAAAAGCTTCCAAAATGGCTCATTGTCATGAATTTATATCAAAATTACCAGAATGATATAATACTTTAGTTTGAGAAAGATGAATTAAATTAAGTTGAGGAGAAAGACAAAGAGTTGCTATTGCTAGATCAATTTTAAGTAATAATAAAATTATGGTCTTGGATGAAGCAACTTCTAGTTTAGATTCAGAATCAGAAAAATATATTCAAGATAGTTTGGATAAAATAATGAAATGAAAAACAGTAATAGCTATTGCTCATAGATTATCTACTATTATGAAAATGGATAGAATCGTAGTTATGAAAGATTGAAAAATCGTACAAGAATGAAGTCATGAAGAATTATTAAAAAAAGGTGGTTATTATGAAAAATTATGGACTATTCAATCTTGATAATATGAAGATAAATAATTTAAATAAAATACTAACAAATATAGTAAGAAAAAAATAAAATATACTAAAAAAAATCTTCTACTTTTAAAAGTAAAAGATTTTTTTAAAATTATATTTTATCATATTTTTCCATAGATAATTGAGCATTAAGTTTATTTATTATATCTTGTACAACTCATACTATAATAATAATTCAGGCTCATTGCACAACTACAGGAATAGATCATTGTTCAATAAAAGGTATATAATATATTATATAACTATAAATTCAAATTATTCATAATCAAACACCACCCCATAAACATAAATGATATAATGTACTATTAATATATTTTGATGTTTCTTCTCACGGTCTAATTCAAGGAATAAAACCTCACCTTTTTTGTATATTATCAGAGATCCTTTCTGGATTAAAAATAATAATTGTATAAAAGAATGTAAATAAAACTATAAGTAAAAAGTAAACTAATATAGCAATAACAGAAGGCTGTTCACTATAAATACTTAAATTATTAGTAATCCAATTTGCAATATTATTTACAATTTCACTATTTGTCGAATATCTCAAAACTATTTGAGATAATAAATATGGAAATGTTATAAATGCAATAGCAAATATTATAGGAACCATTCAAACTGGATTCAAAGGTATAGGCAAAGTGGCAGTATCTTGAACTTGTCATTGTCTAGAATAGACTATAGGTATTTCTTTTTTAGTTTTAATAAGAAATACAGCTAGTACTATCAAAATTAAAACAACTAATAATGTAAAAATAATTGACATAATATTAAATCAACCCGAACTATGAGAATAAACTTGAGAAGATATTCAAGATACTATAGAAGAGAATATTAATAATGAAATTCAATTAGCAAGTCATTTTTCAGTTATTAATTCTCATAACCATATCAAGAACATAGTAGCAACAGTCATAGTAAATGCAGCAAGAGTTATATTCAAAAACGAAGTATCTATAACAGTTCATCATAAAACAGAATTCATAAGGAACACCATTCAATATGATTGAACAAAAGCTAATGGTAAAGTTAAATATCTTGTATATTGTTGTATTTTCATAGTTCATACATCTCATTGCTCTTTCAACTCTTCTAATTTAGGAAGAACAGCTGTAAGTAATTGCATTATAATAGATGCATTAATAAAGGGAATTAATCAAACAGCAATTATAGAAAACTGCTCCAAACTTCATCACATCAACATGGCAAAGAATTCTAATCATCAAGTTTCACCTGATCCACTCGCTGAATTATTTTCTAATGTATTCATAAGCTCATGAATATCAATAAAAGGGACTGGCAAAAACACTAATAATCTATAGATTATTAATATATATAAAATAAAAAGTAATTTATTTAATATAGTTGAGCTTTGCCATATTTCTCAAAAATAATTGAAAATTTTAAACATAATTTTTTTTCAAAAAATATAAATTTACTCAAACTTACATCAAACAGATTCCAATACAGATTTAGCTGATTTGGAATAAGAATCAATTCATACAAAAAACAACTTTTTATCTAATTCTCATTTAGCAAGAATTTTAACTAAAGAATTTTCTGAACGAATAATACCAAGTTCTTTTAACTTCTTTTTATTAATTGTATCTCAAGATAAGATTTTATTATTAAGTTGTAAATCAGATAAATTTACTACTTCATAATTATCAACTAACTTATAATATCTCTTAAATCACCTTAATTTAGGTAATCTCATATTTAATGATGTTTGACCTCACTCAAATCAAGGATTTTTAGTATATCATGATCTAGCTTTCTGTCATTTTATTCATCTAGTTGAATAATTACCTTTACCTGATCAGTTTCATCTTCCTAATCTTTTAGTTTTTTTTATAGATGAAGATCACTTCAAATAATCGTGTAAAAACATATTAATTTATAATTAAATTTTAAAACATATAATATCTAACTTTTTTCTATATCTCTTTTGAATCAATTAGATTTATACATAGTAAGAGCATAAATTGTAGCTAATGCATTATTTAACTTATTATTAGTTCAAATTATTTTTGAAAGGATATTATTATAACCTGCCAATTCCAATACTGATCTAACGGATGATCAAGCTTTCAATCAAGTACCAGGACCAGCTGGAATTAATCTAACAATAGCAGATTTAAATTTAAAAGTTTTCAAATAAGGTACAGAATCAGCACCTACTACAGGAACTTTTTTAAGATTTTTGTATGCATCATGAGTAGCTTTTTGTATAGCCCCTATAACATCACTAGATTTAGCAATTCACAATCAGATAGTTCATTTTTTATCACCTATTACCATTACAGCTCTAAAAGCAAGTTGTCTTCATCATTTAGTAACTCTAGTAACTCTTCTTACTTCCAACAACCTCTCTTCAAATTGCTTATCTTTTTTTTCCATAAAAAGTATTTTTATAAATTAAAATTTATCACTATTTAAAATAGATAAGTTTATATATTAATTTTTCAATCTCTTAATCATTCAGCAACTTGTTCAACCCTTCAATGATATATATATCAATTTCTATCAAAACAAACATCTACAAGATTTTTATCTTGTAATTTTTTAGATAAATTCTGACCAACAATAAATGCTCTTTCCTTTTTAGTTCAAGTTTTAAGATTAAGATCATTAGATGATGCAATTACATTTCAATTAACATCAACTACTTGAGAATAAATATATTTATTAGTTCTATTAACTATAACTCTCGGCAAATTAGTATTTGTTTTCAAAATAGTATTAACTCTATTTTTTCTTCTAGAATGCCTTCTTGATTTTTCAAAAATCTTATTAGATAATTTTTTCATTATTAAATCAAATTTAAAATATTTAAATTTTTATTTCTTAGCTGTTTTTCAAACCTTCAAAGTAATTTTTTCATCAAAATATCTAACTCATTTACCTTTATATGGTTCTGGTAATCTAAGAAATCTAATATTTGCTGCTACTTGTCAAACTAATTGTTTATCAATTCAAGAAATAGTAAGTATAAAATTTCATTTTGAATCTTTATCTACTTTAACATCAATTCATTCAGGAATTTCATAATTAATAGGATGAGAATATCAAAGATTCAAAACAACTTTTTTTCATTCTACTTTTACAGAATATCAAACTCATATAACAAGAAGTTTTTTTTCAAATCAATTTTTAACTCATTCTACCATATTATTTATAAGACTTCTTACAAGTCACCATAAATTTGCATTACTATCCTCAGAAATTGAAACTTCAATATTTCAATCATTCTTTACAACACTAACTTCATTTGGGAAAGTATAATTTAATTGACCTTTTGGTCATTTTACTGAGATATTAGTTCATTTAATATCAATATCAACACCTTCCAATATCAAGATAGGTAATTTTCAAATTCTAGACATATTTTTTATATTAAAATTTAAATCTTAATAAATTTCAGCAATTAATTCACCTCATAAACCATTATTATAGGCTTCATGAGATGCCATAAGTCATTTATTAGTAGATACTATTCATATTCATTTTCATCAAGCAACTTTTTTAAGCATATCCCTTCAAACATAATTACGTCTAGATGGTTTTGAAAGTATCTTAACAACAAGAATATCTTCATTAGTATTTACAACCTCTTTTAAAGTAATTTCAAAAGTTTTTTTTACTCAATCTCAAACAACTACAAAATCTTTAATAAAATTATATCTTTTCAATAAAAGTAATATTTCTTTCTTGAAATTAGAATACATAACATTATTAACGGTTGTTCTTCTTGCCATATAAGAATTTTTAATTCTTATCAACAAATCAGTCACAGGCGAATTAACAAAACTCATTTTTAAATATTTCTTAAAAATTAAAATCTACTATCGGCTTGATTTTCTTACTCAAACTATCAATCACTCTCTAGCATATTTTCTAAAACAAACTCTACATATTCAAAATTCTCTCATATAAGATCTAGTTCTACCACAAACTCTACATCTATTATAATATTTTGTTGGATTATCAAGCTTGTTTCAAGATGCAAGAGACTGTAGTCTTTTTTTATCTAATTTCTCATGTTTAACTCTCAAAGATTTCCTAGCCATAATATATAATTATATATATAAATTAATTAAATATGATTCAAAGTGTTTTCAATAACTCCTTAGCTTTATCATCATCAGTTGTAGTAGTAACTATATTTACTTGCAATCAATGAGGAGTTTTTATATCTTCTGGAAACAATTCAGGAAAAACACTTTGATTTTGAAATCATATGTTATAATTTCAATTTCCATCAAACTTTTTTGAAGAAAGTCATTCAAAATCCCTAACTCTAGGTAAAATAAGTTTAGAAAGTCTGTCCAAAAAATCGTAAGCTTTTTCTCTTCTCAAAGTTACTTTCAACATAACAGGCATTCAATCTCTCAATTTAAAATTAGAAACTGATTTTTTTGATTTAATAACAGTAGGCTTCTGACCTGAAATAACTTCCATATTTGAAATCAAGTCTGAAAAATCTTTAACTCATTTTCTAGTTGCTAAAGATCAAATTCACATTGATATAACTATTTTATCTACTCTTGGAACTTCAAATATATTTGATAGTCCAAATTTATTTTTTAAATCATAAATTTTTTTTTCTTTAAAATCCTTATAAAGATTCATTAATTATAATATTAATTTTTAAAAAGACAATTATAATAACTTAAGAATATATTTCTCAAGATTTCTTACAAACTCTTACTTTTTTTCAATCTCTCTCTTCTATTTTAACTTTTGTAGGTCATTTTAATTTATCAGAATAAAGCATAACATTTGATATATCAATAGGCATAGTTTTATCAACAAATCATTCTTTTTTAACAGCTTTTTTCTTCAAATTAACTCATTTCACTATAACTTTATTTCAAATAACCTTTTCTATAGTAGAAACTTTTTTTACATAACTTCAAGCAATTACAACTACTTTATCTCAAGATTTTATCTTTTTCATAATATAAATTTTAATTCTAAAATTATATAACTTCTTCTGCAATATTTGCAACCGTTCTAAATCATTTAGATCTTAATTCTTTTGCAACAGGTCAAAATATTCTTTTTCATAATGGTGAACATTCTTTATCTATTAATGCAACTGCATTATCTTCAAACCTAATATAAGTACCATCATCTCTTCTTATTTCTTTCCTAGTTCTAACAACTACTGCCCAACTAACCTCTCATTTTCAAATCTGTCAAATTGGATTAGCAGTTTTTATAGCAATAACTACTTTATCTCAAACAGTTGCAAATCATCAAAAGGGTCATTTAAGGACTCTTATAACTTTTCAAGTTTTAGCTCAAGAGTTATCAACAATTTTTACTTTAGACTCATTTTGTATCATTTTAGTTTAGATATTATTAATAATAAAAGTGAATCAAGCTAACAAATTAAGTATTTGGTTTCTGAATAATATCTACCAAAATCCATCTTTTCTGTTTACTTATAGGCTTAGATTCTCTAATTTTTACAATATTTCATATTTGAGCAGAATTATTTTCATCATGAGCTTGATATTTTTTCTTAGATACATATCTTTTATTATACAAAGGATGAACTTTAACATTTTCAACCTCTACAGCTATAGTTTTATCTGATGAATTTTTTACAACTCTACCTACAAATTCTTTAATATTCTTTCAATTTATAATAGCCATTATTTATTGATTTTATGATGTAAAGCTGTATTAACTCTAGCAATATTTTTCTTCGTTAATTTAATTTTATGAGTTTGCTTCAAAGCTTTAATAGAATTCTGAATTTTTAAATCAAAAAGATCTTTTTTTAAAGCTTTTCTCAAGTCAACTAATTCTTTTAAATTTTTTTTAGAAAGTTCTATACTATTAAATTTATCCATAATTACTTAAATAAGTATTAAATTATAAATGATTTTAATTAAGTAAAATCTAATTAAAAACTATTTTACTTCTCATTTAGCAACTAACCTAGTTGAAACAGGAAGTTTATAAGAAGCTTGCTTAAAAGCTTCTTGAGCAACTTTTTTACTAACTCAGTTTATTTCAAAAAGTATCCTTCACCTTTTTACTCTAACTCTAAAAGCATCAACATCTCATTTACCTTTACCCATAGGCATTTCTAATCATTTTTTAGTATAAGGCACATCAGGAAAAACTCTTATCCAAATCTTACCAAGTTTCCTAGTGTATCTAACTATCACTTTTCTAGCTGCCTCAATTTGTCTATTAGTAAGATATTCATTACTAGTAGCTTTAAGTCAAAACTCACCAAATGCAACATAACTTCATCTACTTGAGACTCATTGTATTCTTCCTCTATGTTGTTTTCTATATTTCCATCTATTTGGAGTTAACAGTGACATTTTTAAATATAATATAATCAAATAAATTTAACAAATATATAAACTAATTTTTATTTATATAAATCTCATTTATATATCCAAACTTTAATTCACAAAACTCAATATTTAGTTACTGCAGTTGTGTAATAATAATCTATATCAGCTCTTAATGTTTGTAGAGGAACTCTTCATTTTATAAATGTTTCTCATCTTGCTATATCAGCACCTCATAATCTTCAAGTGATATAAAATTTAACTCATTTAGCTCATTTTTCCATAACTTTTTCTGTAAAAAATTTTCAAACTCTTCTAAACGGCATTCTTTTTTCTATTTGTTCAGCAGCTTGTTCAGCAACAATTTTAGATGAAAGTTCAGGAATTTTAACTTCTTTTACAGAAACTTTAAAATCTTTAGCAAATTTATTTTTTAAAATTTCTTGAAATTTATTTAAGTTCGCTCACTGCTTTCATATAATAACAGCAGGTTTTGAAGTAAATAAAATAAGCTCTCAATCTTTCTCAGTTTTTTTTATAACAATTTTAGCTATTCAAGACCTTTTAAAATAAGTATCAACTAAAGTATGAATTTTAACATCTTCTACAAAAAAGTTTGCACTTTGAGATTTAGTTTTCGCAAACCATTCTGTAGTCCATCATTTAGTAATTCAAGCCCTGAAACCTCTTGGATCTATTTTTTGTCACATAAATTAATATTTAATATCTAAAATAACTTTAACAAAGGATCTCTGTTTTTTATATTGATGAACTCTAGATCTTGATGCAAAATCAATTCTTTTTAATTTAGTTCATTTTCAAATTTCAATAATTGAAATATACAAATCAGATTCAGAGAGACCTTCATTATTTTTAGCATTAGCAACAGCAGAGTTCAAAACTCTCAAAAGTATGTCGGAAGACTTATTTGGAATATGATTTAATATTCATTTAGCCTCAGATACCGATTTTCATCTAACCATTTTAGCTACTATATTTATTTTTTTTTCTGATGTTAAAGCATATTTAAGGGTAGATGTCAAAGATCTATTCATAATAATTTTATTTAAATTTATAAATTTTAAAAAGGATGTCATCTAAAAGTTCTAGTCAAAGCAAACTCTCAAAATCTATGTCAAATCATTTCTTCTGTTACATAAACACTAATAAATTGCTTTCAATTATGTACAGCAAATGTAAATCATAACATTTCTGGACTAATTTGACATGCTCTATCCCATACTTTAAGAACTTTTTTTTCTCAAGACTCTTTCATAAGCTCAACCTTTTTTAATATCTTCGGATTTATATAAAAACCTTTTTTTAAAGATCTAGTCATTTACAATAAAATTTTAATTAATAAATTAACTCAAATACTAGTTTCTAGTTCTTCTAGAAACAATAAATTTATCAGACCATTTTTTCTTTTTTCTAGTCTTTTTTCCAGGAGGTACAGGCTTTCAACTAAAAGACTTAGGATATTTAAGAGCAATATCTGTTCATCATTCTCATCATCAATGTGGATGATCAACTGGATTCATTGCCTTTCATCTTACATGAGGTCTTTTTCACATCCATCTACTTCTTCAAGCTTTTCATAAAACTATATTTTTATGTTCTTCATTACCAACAACTCATATAGTAGCCCAACAATTTTCATTAAATTTTCTAACTTCTCAAGAAGATAATTTAACAAAAACTATATGTAAATTAGTATCTTTACCTATAATTGTAGCAGAATTTCAAGCAGATCTCAATAATTTTCATTTAGTAAAAGGTATTACTTCCAAATTGAAAATTTTATATCATTCAGGAATATTTTTAAGCTGTTTTCTATAACCATTTTCATACTCATCAGTATTAGTATTCAAAATAGTATCTCATATAGATGCTCATTTCCATGCTATAACATATCTCTTTTCTCAATCCAAAAAAGATATCAAAGCTATTCTTGCTTTTCTATAAGGATCATATTCTATACTTACTACTTTTCCAGGTATATCTAATTTATCATAACCTATAAAATCAACTATTCTATATAATTTTTTATGACCTCATCATCTAGATCTAACAGTAATTCTTCAAGAACTATTTCTTCATGCATTACTCTTCAAAAACTTCACCAAACTTTTCTCAGGTCTTTTCTGAGTCAATCAAGTAAAATCATATCAAGTCATATACCTTCTAGATGGTGTATATGGTTTATATACTTTTATTCACATTTTTTAAATTAAAATAATTAAAAACTACTTAACTTATCAATTTTATCTTCAGAATTTAATGTAACGATTGCTCTTTTATATGATCTTCTAACTAAACCTTTTCTAGCTCTTAATTTATAAGGAACTTTTTGAATATTAACAGACACAGGAGAAACACCAAAAACTTCTTTTATAGCAACTTTTACATCATTTTTGTTAGCTAAACTATTAACCTTAAAATAATATTTATTTAAATCACTTGTTTGCTTATATGTTTTCTCTGTACGAATTGGTTTAATTATAACATCATATACAGAAATTTTATTCAAAACATTAGTTGAAACACTTTTTTTAGCTCTTTTTCTTAATATATTTTTGAAAGTCATTTTAACATAAATAGTATTAAATTTTAAATTTTACTACGAAATAGATTCTAATTTATTCAAAGAAGAAGAAAAGAATACTATTTTATTATGAGTAAGTAAATCATATGGATTAACATAATCTACATAAATATACTTAATATTAGGAATATTTCTAAAAGATTTAATAGCAATATCATCTCATTTTGAAACAACTAATAATATTTTTTGTCAAGAAAGTCAATTATTATCCAAAGCTGAAACAGCATTTTTTGTTTTAATATTATCAAAAGGAAAAGAATCAAAACAAAGTAATTGTCATTCTCTAGCTTTCAAAGTTAAAGAACCAAATAAAGCTTTTTTTCTAGCTTTTTTAGTCATATCTTTAGTAAAATTTCTAACATTTCTAGGTCAAAAAGATTTTCATCAATGCCTTCTGATTGGAGATGCAGCATCACCAACTCTAGCTCTTCAAGTTCATTTTTGTCTAAATAACTTCCTTCAAGATCAAACAACCTCTCATCTAGTTTTAACATGAGCTATATTTTTTCTAGAATTAGAAAGTTGTAAAAGAACAAATTCATGTATCAATTTTTTATTAATATTATCATCATTAAAAATAGAATCCGAAAGATTTCTAGTATCTATTTTTTCTCAATTAATATTAAACACATCAACTGTATACGACATTTTCTATGTACTTAAATTAAATAAATTTTAAATAACTTAATAATTATTTTAATTCCATTTTAACAAGCGAACCATAATATCCAGGAACTGATCATTTAACAGCAACTAATGATTCATTATCAAATGAATATTTATTAATTATTTTAACATTTTTTAAAGAAATATTTGAAACTCACATATGTCACGGCAATTTCTTACCTTTATTAACTCTTCTAGGTTTCATTCATCATATAGAACCAGGTCTCCTATGAAAATGTGATCAGTGACTTGATGGACCTCTAGAAAATCAATGCCTCTTAATAACTCATTGAAATCATTTACCTTTTGTAAGTCATTTAAGAAAAACAGTATCAAATCAATCCAAAAAAGAAAAATCTAAAACAGAACCTATTCCAAAATTTGATAAAACATCTTCACAAACTCTAAATTCAAAAACATTAGAATATTTTACTTTTTCTCATTTTTTTCTATCAAACTCTTTTTTTTCAGATCACACAATAATAGCAGTATATCAATCTTTTTCATTAGTTCTATGACCAATAACTTCTTGAGGAACTAATTTAAGTAAAGTTACTGGAACATGTTTTCAGTCAATCCATAACTTTGTCATTTCTTGCTTTTTTAAAAGCATTCATCCCTTAGTCATAATTAATCATTTTTTTTTAAATTATTAAATTAATTTCTATTAATAAACTTTAACATCAACAGAAACTCAAACAGGAATCACTAAATTTTGAAGATACTCTACAGTTTTAGAACCTGTCTCTACAACATCAATAACTCTAGAATAAGTTATTCTCTCAAATTGCTCTCTAGAATCTTTATAAACAAAATGAGCTTTCAAAACAGTATATTTTTTTATTTTTTTTGGTAAAGGAATAGGTCATTTAAGCACTGCTCACGACTTAACCAAAAGTCACATAACTTTACCAACTGATCACTCCAAAGATTTAACATCATAACTTTTCAATTTTATTCTTAATTTAGGATTATTAGATTTTACCATTATTAGATTTAACTTATAAAACACGAAAAGGACAAAGAATGCCCTCTTCATGAAATTTAAATAATATAAAATTCCAAATTAGTCATTTATACTTGTAACAACTCAAGCTCAAACAGTCCTACTTCACTCCCTTATAGCAAATCTCAAACCTTCTTCTATAGCAACTGAATAAATTAATTCAACATTTATTTTTGCATTATCACCAGGCATAATCATTTCAGTTCATTCTGGCAAAGTAACTGTTCAAGTAACATCAGTAGTTCTTACATAAAACTGAGGTTTATAACCTGACATAAAAGGAGTATGTCTACCTCACTCATCTTTTTTTAATACATAAACTTCTGCTTCAAATTTTTTATGAGGTTTCACAGAATTAGGAACTGCCAACACTTGTCATCTTTCAACTTGATCTTTTTGAACACCTCTCAAAAGCAATCAAACATTCATTCAAGCTTCCGCTTCTTCATGCTGTTTATGAAACATTTCAATTCAAGTAACGGTTGTTTTTCTAGTATCTTCTTGAATTCAAACAATTTCAACTTCAGAATTTAATTTCAACACTCCTCTTTCTATTCTTCATGTAACTACTGTTCATCTACCTTTAATAGAAAAAACATCTTCTACAGGCATCAAGAAAGGTTTTTCATTATCTCTATCTGGCATAGGAATATGCTCATCTAAAGCAGCCATAAGATCCCAAATAGGTTTAGCAGCTTCTTCATCATCAGGATTTTCCAAAGCCTTAAGACCAGAACCTCTTATTATAGTTGCACTATCTCAATCATAATCATATTGACTCAAAAGATCTCTAATTTCCTCTTCTACTAATTCTAACATATCTTCATCATCAACCATATCTACTTTATTCAAAAACACAACTACAGCTGGAACATTTACTTGTTTAGCCAAAAGTATATGTTCTCTAGTTTGAGGCATAGGACCATCTGGAGCAGAAACAACTAATATAGCACCATCCATTTGAGCAGCACCCACAATCATGTTTTTAACATAATCAGCATGTCAAGGACAATCAATATGTGCATAGTGTCTATTATCAGTCTCATATTCCAAATGTGCAGTATTTATAGTAATACCTCTTTCCTTTTCTTCAGGAGCTTTATCTATTTCATCAAATTTCAAAGGTTTAGCATAACCTTTTTTAGCTAAAACTTGAACTATAGCAGAACTTGTAGTAGTCTTACCATGATCAACATGACCAATTGTTCATACATTAACATGTGGTTTCTTTTCTGACATAATATTTATTGTAATTAAATTATATAAAATGTTTATTCATTATAAAAAAAATATAACTAATTTCAAGAGATTCTTATTATTTAACTCAAATTAATAAACACAAAATCGGACAGAAACAGACTTTAACTGAAACTAACCATATAAAATGGTGGGCAGAGACAGATTTGAACTGTCGACCTCATCCTTATCAGAGATGCGCTCTAACCAACTGAGCTACCTGCCCCAAATCGGGGATGCGGGACTCGAACTCGCGACCTCTGGTTCCCAAAACCAGCGCTCTAGCCATCTGAGCTAATCCCCGAAATCTTAAATATGCCAAAGGGCAGGATCGAACTGCCGACACAAGGCTTTTCAGGCCTCTGCTCTACCACTGAGCTACTTTGGCTAACAAAACAGTATTAGTATATATAAAGAATTTTTATTAAAATTCAAGACAAAATACGATTATTTTTAAAAAAGATTTTGAATTTAAAAATTTATTAGTATATAAATTACTTATAAAAAATATTTATTATAACTAATCTTTGTAAATAAAAAATAGCAAGAACAAGTTAAGAACTGAAGAAAAAGAATTTAAAAATGTATTTTGTAGTGTCGAGTATTATTATATTTTCTCTTGAAATTATACTTTTTTCATTATAATGAAATGTATTATTTCTTGTTTTTTATTATTTTAAGTGGTAATAATTATAATATGTTTATTAAAAAAAGTACTCGCAAATATAATTGAAAAACTTATGTTACTCATTATCTTGTTGAATCTTTTAGAGATAAAGATACAAAAAAAGTAAAACATAGAAATATAGCTAATCTTTCTGAATTGCCTCCAAAATCAAAAAATATAAAAATGAGATTATGTTGATGTCTATAAATAGAATATTTGAACCTAAAAGTAAAAATGCTCTCAAAAATTGGTTAAAACAAATTGATTGAATAAAACAAATTAATGATAATAATCTATATAAAGCAATAGATTATCTTGAAGATAATCAAAATGATATAGAAAATAAATTATTCAAAAAAAGAAAAGATACTAATTGTAAATTATATTTATATGATATTACGAGTACATATTTTGAATAAAAAGCTGTTGAAATGGCAAAATATTGATATAGTAGAGATAAAAGCAATGATAGATTGCAAGTAAATATATGATTAGTAACAGATACTAATTGATATCCTATAAGTATAGAAATATTGGAATGAAATATAAATGATAAATCTACACTACAATCAAAAGTAAATGAATTAAAAGAAAGATTTAAAATAAAAGAAATTACATTTGTTTTTGATAGGTGAATGAAAACATTTCATTTTAATATTAAAATATTAAAACTTAAATTATTGTAAATTATTTTTATATCTTTTTAAAATTTAATTAATATATTGAAAAGTAAATTAAATTATTTATATATAAAATAAATATTTACTTATAATTAATTAATAAATGACAAACTCACTATCACAATTAAAAACATCTCTTAAAGAAATGTTTCAATTTCAAAATAATGACTTAAATTTTGGGATTTTTAAAATTTATAAACTCAAACAATCTGAAATAAAAAAATTTATAGATGATAATCTTGAAAATATTGTCCAAAAAGAATTACAAAAAGTTTCAAATCTTGAAGAAAAATTTGATATTTTGGAACTTGAATTATTTTTGAAATGATTTAATCAAGAAAAATTACTTGAAAATATTAATGAAAATTATGAAAAAATAAAATGAACTATAAATATTTTTTGAAATTGAGATAAAGAAAAACTGATAAAAATTTTAAAAAGTCAGAGAAATTCTTTTATAGAATGAGATTTGGAAAATAAGATTTATAATTATATTCTAAACTTTTTTGAACTGTATTATAGTGATTGAGATTTTGGATATAATACCAGAAGTCTAAACACTTACAAAATTGAATATGATGAAGATTATAATGGATCTGATATTATGTTTCACTGGAAGCATAAATGAAGTTATTACATAAAAACTTGAAATTGATTTAATAGTATAAATTTTGAACTACAAGATAAAAATATTGAATTTACTCTGGAAACAAATGAAGAAAGCGATGCAGAAGAACAATCACAAAATAATAATAGAGAAACAGAATTTAAACATTATAAATTTAATAGAATAGAAAAAACTTGAAATAATAATTTCAAAGTTATTTTTAATTTATCAAAAACATCAACTCCAAAAGAAGAAATTTATAGAGCAATTTTTAAAGGAATATTAAATATAGAAATTGATGATAATTTTTTGTACAACAAAGAATGAAAAGAAATATTTAAAAGTCTTGATAAAAATTTTGGTAAAATAGAAAACTGAAACTTAAAATGATTTTCTCAACTAAAAATCAAAAAAGATGATTTAGTTAAAAAATATGACTCAAATTTTGGAAAATGAGAAAAAATAAATAAATTTTTTGATGAATTAGATGATAATATCAAAGAAGAAAAAATAATTAAAATTTTATGGAATTTAGATAATAAATTAAATAGTTTTTATATCGGAAGTGATAGTGATTTTTTTATTCATAAAGATTTAAAAGATTTCTTAACTAATGAAAAAGACAAATTTATAAAAAATAATATACTGTGAGATATAAATACAATTCTAAACTCAAAAATAGATAATACAACACTGGTAATAGCAAAAACTTTTAATGAAATTTCAAGCAAAATAATAGAGTTTTTATCTGCAATAGAAGAATTTCAAAAGTGAATATTTGAAAGTAAAAAGAAAGTTTTGGTAAATGAATATTGTATAACTCTTGATAAAATAGATGAAAGTTTTTATACTGAAATACTTGAAAATAAAGAACAAATACAAGAATGGAAAAATCTATGATTTATAGAAGATGAAAAAGTTTTGAATATTGAATATTTAAAAGCAAATCTTACTTTAAATATTGACACAAAATTTTTCTCTCAAACTTTTAAAGATAATTTATTAAGTAATTTTGAAGATTTAGAAAATCAAACAAACGGAATACTTATAAACTCTGAAAACTATCAAGCTCTAAGTTTGCTAAAAAATAAATACAGATGAAAAGTAAAGTGTATTTATATAGATCCTCCGTATAATACTTGAAAAAACTTTGTTTATAAAAATAGTTTTAGACATTCTTCTTGGATTTCTATGATGGAAAATAGATTATTAGAAGCAAAACAATTATTAACAAATGATTGAATAATTATTATAGCTATTGATGATTTAGAAAGTGATAATTTAAGATTATTATGTGATAGTATTTTTTTAAAAGAAAATTTTATTTGAATAATAACAACTATTTGTAATCCTCAATGAAGAGTTGCAAACAAGACATCTAAAACCTGTGAATATAATTTAATTTATGCTAAAGATATTTTAAATATTTGAGAACTTATGGTTCCAAAAAATTGAATTACTTCAAATGTAAATTTGAAAAGAACTTGAACTAATTCAAGAAGAGATGAAAGACCTAATAGATTTTATCCTATATTAATCAAAAATAATAAAATTACGATGATTAGTATGGATGAATATAATAAAATATATAGCAAAGAAGATAAAACATTTAATGATGATTTTTTGATTGATTTAGAAAAAAAATACTCTGATTTATGATATAGTTTCATCTTACCTAAAACTTTAAATTGAGAATATCTAGTTTGGCAAAGAACCTTTGACAGAGTATTATTAGAAAAAGATGAATATATTGTAAAATGAGATAGTGTATTTACACCTGCTTATGATGATGAAAAACCAAAAACTTGTTGGACTGATGCAAAATATTCTAATCCAGAATATGGTTCTGAATTATTAAAAAATATTTTATGAGAAGTAAAATTTGAAACACCAAAGAGTGTATTTACTGTAAAAGATTTTATAATAACTTGTTCTTATAAAAACTCTATAATCCTTGATTTCTTCTCTTGATCTTGAACAACACAACATGCAGTTATAGAATTAAATAAAGAAGATTGATGAAATAGAAAATATATTTGAGTGGAGATAGGAGAGTATTTTGACTCTGTTACAAAGTCTAGAATTCAAAAAGTGATGTATACAAGTAATTGGAAAGATTGAATTCCTCAAGACAATAAATGAGTGAGTCAAATTATGAAATATCAAGTATTGGAACAATATGAAGATATGCTTGATAAACTTGAAATTGATAATGAAAAATTTCCTGAATGATTAGATTTAAAATATCTATACAAAAAAGAAGAAATAAAACTAAAATCAACTCTTAATTTAAGAAAACCTTTTTTCAAATATTTATATTTATGGAAAAGCTAAAAAAGAAACTCAAATTGATTTAATAGAAACTTATAACTATGCAAAATGAAACAATATTGAAAGTATTAAAACTTTTGAAATTAAAAATAAGTATTATAAAGCAGTAAAAACTTGAAATATCTTGCAAATTTGGAGAAATATAGAGGTCGGAGAAAATGATTTAGAAAATATAAAAGAAATTGTAAAAAAATATGATGATATAGAAGTTTTGGAAATAAATGTAGAGATTTATAGTTTATCAAGAGATAAATTTGGACAATTAGAAATTTGATGAAAAAAATATGATATAGAAATAATTGATGAAAGTGTGTTTGGTGAATAAAATACCGTCGCCAAATTTGGCAACGGTATAGATTTTATTTATTTTAAAAAATCAAAATATGAAAAAATGATATAATAAAATTGTGAAAGCAATAGAGGTTACTAAAAAATATAATACTCAAGAAATTCAATTATTATCAGGATTATTTAGTTATTTAAATAATTTTGATATTGATTTGGATGATGAATGATTTTGAACTTGAGTTAGTGCAAAATGATTATGGAAACTTTTAAATCCTTTAACAAAAAACTGAACAAATCAAACTTTTGAAAAATGGTGGAATAGTGTTTCAAATACTGCAAGGTTAAAAGAAAATATAGATTTTGAAAAAAAAGAAGAAACTGAAATACAAGCCAAATCTACCACTTCCCAAAAATGAGAAGTGGGGATAAGACCAGTAAAAAAGATTGATTATATCTTAACTTTAAGAGCATGAGAATATTTTGCAGTTTTGACAAAATGAGATAGTGGAGATTTATATAGAAGATTTATTTTTGATATAAAAGATGAATTTTTAAGACTTGTTTTTAGATATTGAAAAAGTATAGAAACAAGAAGTGATTTTACTAAATCTATTTGAGATTTAGATTTTATGAAAAAACTAAAAATTGAAAATAAAAAATCAGAGATGTGAAATATTTATTGAGAAATGACAAATCTTATATATTTAGAATTATTTTGAGTTATTTTGAGTTAAAGCAAATGAATTTAAAGAATTAAATAAGATAGAACAAAAATATTTTGCTAAAGATTTTTTTACAAAAGATTGATTATTTGATTTAGAAAAATTAGAAAATAAATTATCTTGAGTAATTCTTTTTACTGAACCAAAAGACAGAAAAGAATTAAAAGAATTAATAATTGAATTTTTAAACAAACAAGTAAAATTAAAATTTATAGAATAATCTAAAAAAATAATGGAAACCAAATTATATAATTATTTATCAAAATCATTACTTGAAAAAGATATTTATTTTGGAAATATTGAAATACAAAAAAAGATAGAAGATTTGAAACAAAATACTCTAGGACTTGAAGAAAAATATATAAAAAAGATTATAAGTTATTTAAAAACTTATAATAAATTTTTGTTATCACAATGAAAAAGTGAAGTCCGTTTGAGATATTATCAAATCCTTACTTTGTATTTTGCTGAAATGTATTTTGATATAAAAGATGAAAAAGAAATGGATAGTTTTTCAAAAAACTCTCTTGCTTATTGGATGGCAACTTGAAGCTGAAAAACTATTGTAATGCACTTAAATATTTTACAATATTTAGATAAAATCAAAAATTATAATAAATTTCAAATTATTTTTACTACTCCTTGAGTAAATCTTATAGACCAACATAAAGAAGAATTAAATCCTTTTATAGATTTTCTAAATAGTAAATATAATAATAAAATAAATTTAATTATAGATACTACTTCATCACTTTTGAATAAATGAAGTGAATATTATAGTTTAGCTTGAAATAAAAGAGCAAAAAGACTTATTTTGATAGATGAAGCTCATATTTGAACAAGCTCAAAAGAAGAATGAGTTTTTTACAAATTTAGAAACGAATTAAATAAAGAAAATAGTTTTTTATTTGAATATTCTGCAACTTTTCATAATTTGAGTAAATGATTAGAGAAAGAATATGAAAATCAAATAATTTATGATTATAATTATAATTTATTTTATAAAGATTGATATGGAAAAGATTTTAGTTTTAAACAAGTTTGAAATGATGTTTTAGTTTGAGATAATGAAAATGAATTAAAACAAAATCTTGATAAATGTCTGCTAGTAATAAATGAAAAAATAGATATTTGGAGTAATTTAAGATGATATACATGAGATAAACAAAAAAGTTTATTTTGAGATTTTAATATGTTTCCTGATAAACCTCTAATAACTTTTATGTGAAATACTGTAAATAATAAAAATAAAAAAGATAAAGACCCTGAAATAAGTGATATTTCAAATATTGTTTATTATTTAGCAAATTTAAGTGAAAATGAAAAAAAGAATTTTGAGAATGTTTTTAATTATAAAATATCTTGAAAATTAACTATTACCAGAAATAAATCAGTAATAGATGAATTATTATTATCATATTGAGATGATTGAAAATATTTTTGAATTATCAATGTATGAAATTGAGATAAATTTTTTAATGATCTTGATTTGCCAAATATAGAAAAGAAAAAAATAGAAATAATAGATAGCAAATATTTATTCAAAAATATAGATAAAAAAGATAGTCCTATAAATTTACTTATTTGAAGTAGAAAATTTGCTGAATGATGGAATAGTTTCAGAGTATCAGTAATTGCTCTTATAAATTTAGGAAGTAATGCTTGAAATAAAATTATTCAAATATTTGGTAGATGAGTAAGATTGAAATGATTAAAAGATGATTGAAAAAGAAAATATACTCAACACGAAAAAGATTATTTTGAATTATGAAATAATAATGAAGATAAACTCAAAAAGATTGAAACTTTGAATATTTTGAGTGTTAAAAAAAGTTATCTTGAAACTTTTACAAAAAAAGTAAATGAAGAAATAAAATATACTCATTCTTTCAAAATAAAAGTAAATCCAAATTTAATAAAACTAAATTCTTGAGATGATATAGAATTTGAAGAATACAAAAATCATCTTCCTATTTTCAAACTTTCAAAAAAAGAAATAAATTATAAAAATATAATTCTTGAATGAAATGATATTTATTATTCTTATTTAGATGAAAATACAATAATTGAAGATGAAAAAATAAGTAATTTCAATTTTTCTCTTGATTTCAGAATAGATAAAACAAAACCTTGATTATGTATCAAAAATAATTTAAAAACAAAAATAGAGGCTTTTAAAAGCTATATAAATATATATAAAATCAATCAAATTATAAAAGATAATTTATGAGAGTACAAAATTAATTTATATATAAAATTTTGAAATAATTTAATAGATTTTGATTATAAAAGTATTTTTGATTTTATAGATGAAATAAAATATGATAATAAGTTATGAAATAATTTGTGAAAAATAGAAAAAACAATAATAATTGTAATAGATGAATTTTTGAAAAAACTTAAAAATAAAGTAAATCATAGAATAAATAGTAAAAATATAGTTTATAATAAAGTTTTAAGTCAAAAAACAGAAACTAATCCTACTTGAGATTTTATAGAAGAATATATAATTACAAAAGAGTTTGAGAGTGAAAATGAAAAACTTGAATATATTGAAAATATTGAAACTGAAAAACAAAAAATTATTGATATTTTATATAAAAACTTTGATAAACATATTTATTCTCCACTTCTAAAAGAAGATGATAATCATTCAAATTTAGGAATAAATATTTCTCCTGACAAATTAAATTTTTGAGAAAAATTATTTATAGAAAACATTAAAGATTATATTAATGAGAATTATAGAAATAATAAAAAATTAGATTTTTATTTATTGAGAAATGTAGAGAGTTTGAGAAGTATTTGAATATATCTGGAAAATGATGAACATCCATTTTTTCCTGATTTTATTTTATGGATTATAGATAATAAAGAAAATAAAACTTATATAAATTTTATTGACCCAAAATGACAAGATTGAATATTTGATAGAAATTCTTGAAATTTTAATGATAAAGCTAAAATTTGAAATAAACTTATAGATAATACTTTGAAAAATATTGAAGAAAATTTGAGTAAACAAAAAGATAAAGATATTGTTTTAAATTCTTTTATTATTCTTAAATCTTGAAGTGATTTATGAACAAGAAATACAGATAATATTCAAAATAAAATGCTTGAAAATAATATTTATAAAATAGATTGGATTTGAGAAGATAAACTTAATTGAAAATCTTATTTAGATTTAATATTTGAGAAAATATTATAAATATAAGTTTAATAAGATAGTAATTCTTTGCTTTTTAGCAAGTTCTACATTTTATAAAAAGACTTTGGATCACAAAACTATAATATATATTAAAAAATAAGTTTGATTTTATTGATAAATTAATTATATAATTAATACTTAAAATTTTATTTAAATAATTTAATTAATTTGTCACCTAATTTAGTAATAAAAGATGCATTTTGGCAAATATTATGAAGAATATTAAGTGCAATAGCTGGTTTACTTGTGATTAAAATGATAACTCCATTTCTATGACCAGAAAGATATTGAGATTATTCAACTATTTTGAAATATTTTGCTATATGGGCTGCTTTTGCAGATTTTGGATTATATGTAGTAGCTCTACAAAAATTATGAAAAATTAAAGAAGAATCCTACGAAAAATTACAAAAATATTATGCAAAATTTGTAAGTACTAGATTTTTTATGATTTTTTGTGTTTATACTTTGGCAATAATAATTGCTTATTTAATACCAGCTTATAGCAGTAATCCTTATATCGTATGGGGACTACCTTTATGAATGCTTTTTAGTGCATCTTTTATGGTAAGTTGAATATTGCAAGCTCCACTTCAATTATTTTGGCAAATGAAACATTTGAGTATAGCTTTGGTCTTGGCAAGAATTTGACAATTATGACTTTTAGTATTTATAATTTTTTATTTATTTCCACAAATTAATTTTGATTGATGAAAAAAATCAATATTAGTATTTTCATTAATTATATTTTCTGTATTATTTTCTTGAATATTACAAATAATTTATGTTTATATTGTTTGAAGAAAATATCTTCCCTTAAAACGAAATTTTGATATAGAATTTACAAAAAATATATTTTTTAATAACCGAAAATATTGACTTGCATATTATTTAAGTAGTTTTCATACTTTAGTAGTTTTAATTTCACTTTCTATATTTTTTCCAACTACTGAAAATTTTACTTATGTATGAATTTGGGCTTTGGCATTATCTTTATTGGAAATATTACTTATAGTTCCACAGAGTTTATGAAATGCACTTATTCATAAAATTTCTACAAAAATAAAAGAAGAAAAACTTATTAGTTATTGATATATGATGATTTTTACTATATGGATATGATTAGTATTTATGATTAATTTTATGATATTTGGTCAAGAAATAATATATTTTATTTGATGAAATGATTATATATGAAATTGACAAATATGATCTGATTATATTCTTTATTTTTTATGAATAGTAATAGTTTTGAGTTTTATTAAACAAATATTTAATTATATATTTGTATCAAATAATTTACAAAATAATTTATTATTTATAAACTGATTTTGAGTATTTTTAGGTTTAATAATATGAATACCACTTATATTAAATTATAATATTATATGATGAATTATTACACAAATACTTTTGGAAGTGCTTTTTGTTGTATGAGCATTATTCGTAGCTTGGAAAAATAATTCTTTACCAAAAGTAAATATAAAAGTTTTATTTACAATAATTTTTATTATGTTATGAATTTTATTGTTCGGTCAAAATTTACTACAAAATAATGATTATACAAATTTTATAAATTTTATTTTATATGTTATAATTATTAATATATTAATATTATTATTATCTTACTACCCTATCAAAAATATTATGAGAAATTTAGGTTAAATATTTTTTTATATATAAGAAATAGTAGCATTGTTTACAGTTTTTTTATTTTCAGTGATAAAACTCATCTATAATTTCATATGGTGTTTTATTATCAATTCATTTATGAACTTTGACACAATTATATAGATTTACAAATCTTTTTAAAGACTTTTTTTTATTTTCTCTTGAAATGAATGTTTCTTTACTATGTCGCATATCCATTAATATTCTTATTACTCTTTCAGCTTTACCGTTTGTTTGTGGTCTTTTTAATTTTGTGTATTTTTTCTTTATTCAGGCTTCAAGACAATATTTCATAAGTTCATAATCTGGTGTTCACTTATATTCTTTAATTTTTTCTTTATCGTCTTTTATGTAAGGTAGTTTTTTTGTATCCATATGAAACATTTCTCATGGATATGTTTTGTTTTATCTTCTTGCTTGTGCATTTTTTTTTAATGTTTTCTTGTATCTTCTTGCTTGTGCATTTTTCTTCTTTAATGTTTTCTCTTCAATTTTTGATAGTCTTTTAAATCAGTATGCTAATCATCTAAATCTTGTGTTTGTTGAATTACATATCTGAAATTCTTTTACTCTAGCTCTCTTTATCACTTTATACACTGTTGGTCTGCTTATATTATATTTATTTGCCAAATCCACAACAGACCATTGATCACAATATAGTTTTCGAATATGTTTACGATTCTTTTCTGTTAGTCTCTGATTTTTATGTTCTTTTTTTGAGTACATGTTATATGTATATTCATATTTTGTTTTTTACATAAATAAAAATTTTATCTATTATATCTTTTTGTGTAAACAACTCTAGTCTATATTACATTTAATTATTTAAAATAAAATTATAAAATTTGTGTAGTACACAAATCTATTTTTATTTTCTTGCAAATCCTTGTCTA
>NZ_JAEDAM010000079.1 GCF_018420025.1 Candidatus Vampirococcus lugosii
AGAAAAAATATTTAAATTATTTAAAATAAAAATAGATTTGTGTAGTACACAAATCTATTTTTATTTTCTTCCAAATCCTTGTCTAAATCAAGGATTTAGAAATTTTGTTCTATAAAGATGAGATTAAAAAAAATAAAAATTTTATCTATTATATCTTTTTATGTAAACAATGCTAGTCTATCTTACATAAATCTTGTCAATACAAGAAATGTTTAAATAATTTTCTTACAAAAAAATAGTAAAAAGATTTGATTTTTTATCTTTTTTATTTATAACATAATTTCATTACTTGCCTTCGTAGTTCAATGGATAGAACAACCCCCTCCTAAGGGGTAGATGTAGGTTCGATTCCTTCCGAAGGTATGTTATTGTTGAATTATTTATTTTAATATATTAATTAAGCCCATGCTAAAACAATTACATGATTTTATAAAACCTTTTCAAAGGCATGAAAAAGATAATGGTTCTCCAGAAGTGCAAATTTCTTCATTAACTTTTGAAATAACTTCTTTACAAAAACATCTTAAAGAACATCCACAAGATGTAGATGCAAAAAGAAGTTTGTTAAAAAAAGTAGCTAGAAGAAGAAAATATTTGAAATACTTGAAACAAAATGAATTGGATAGATTTACACTTGTTTCCAAAAAACTTAAACTTAAAGTTTAAATTGTATTTTTGAAAAACCAATATTTTAACTTTTGAAAAAAGGATGTTTTTTTAACTTTTATAATTTTATATTTTAATTTATATTTTTAATGGATTTAAATAGCTTTTTGGAAAAAATCCAGTCTAACGAAATTACCGTTCCCAAAATAAAAGAGGGGAATAAGGTAAAATGAGTTGTTGTAAAAAAAACTGAAAAAGGTTTTTTAATTAGTTGTGAAAACGATACTTTTACAGGTTTGATATTACCAAAAGAAGCGAAAAACTTGGAAAGAAATGGTACTGATTTATCTGATTGAGTAGAACTTGAAGCAGAAATAATAAATCTTGATACTATAGATGAAGAAGGTTATTATATAGTTTCTATTTCTAAACTTATTCAATATGATATATGGAAATGAATTCTTAGTAAGATTAGAACTGACCAAACTATGACTGTAATACCAAGTGAGGCAAATTTAGGTTGATTGTTGGTAGATATGCATTGAATTAAGTGATTTATTCCTCTTTCTCAACTTGCTCCTGTTAACTATCCTAGAGTAGAAGATTGAGATCAAGAAAAAATATTTGAACAATTACTTTTACTTATGTGAAAAGAGTTTAAAGTAAGAGTTATAAATGTTGATGAAGAAAATAAAAGACTTATTTTCTCTGAAAGAGAAGCATTGAGAGAAGAAAAAGATCAAATTATGGAAAATCTTGGTGTATGAGAAGTATATGAATGAACTATTAGTGGTGTTTCAAGTTATGGTTTATTTGTTACAATTTGATGATGAATAGAAGGTTTGGTACATGTATCTGAAATTACTTATGGTCATGTTGATAATATAGAAAGATTTTGAAAAATAGGTGATAATGTTTGAGTAAAAGTAATTTGATATGAAGATGGTAAAATATCTTTATCAATAAAGAAATTAAAAGAAGATCCTTGGAACTTAATTCCTAAGAAATTTAGTATAGGTGATGTTGTTGAATGAGAAGTTATAAGATATGTTCCTTATTGAGTTTTTATAAGAGTTTATGATGATATAAATTGATTAATTCATTTAAGTGAAATTACATCTAAACAAATTTCTAATCCAGCAGAAATTCTTAAACTTTGACAAAAAGTAAAAGCTAAAATAATTCTTATGGATCCTTCCAAAAGAAAAATGTGATTGAGTATGAAAGTTTTGGAAGAATGAGCAAAAAATAATTCTACTAAAGAAAATAAACAAGAAGCTAATTCACAAAAAGTAGAAAAGAAAATAGTTTACAAAAAAAATAAAGAATAAAAAATATTTAATTTGATTTTTATTTAATAAAAGAACACTTGATTAGTGTTTTTTTATTTGTATAAATTAATTTTTATTATTGAAATAATTTTTATATGAAAACATCACATATACCAAATAATCCTTGAGTTTATATGTTTAAAGCAAAATCATGAAAAATATTATATATTTGAAAAGCTAAAGATTTGAAAAAAAGGGTAGAGCAGTATTTCAATAAAAATATTTGAGTATGGAAAGAAGATATGATTTCAAAATCTTTTACTATAGATTTTTATATAACTCAAACTGAACAAGAAGCTTTAATTTTGGAAAATAATTTAATAAAAAAATATCAACCAAGATATAATACTTTACTTAAATGAGATAATTCTTATACATATATAAAAATTACAAATGAAGATTTTCCTAAAATAATTCTTACAAGATTTAAAGATAATGATAATGCTATATATATAGGCCCCAAAACATATAGACAAGATTTAAAAAAAATATTACAATTTCTCAGACAATTTTTTCTTTTTAGAAATTGTAGTAAAACACAATTTAAACAAGCTAAATTATGTTCAGATCATACTTTTTGACTTTGTGCTGGTTGGTGTAATAAATCTTTGTATTTAAAAAATTGACAGTACCAAATTGATCCAAATAAAACTTTTTTAAATCAAGAAATACAAAAAAATAGAGAAGAACTTGTTGAAATGTATAATAATAATATGAAATTGATAATAGATTTTTTTAATTGAAAAACTGATTCTGTAGAAAATAAAATTCTTGTTAAAATGCAAGATGCTATTGATAAAGAAAATTATGAACGAGCTTGATTTCTTAGAGATATTTACAAAAATATTAGAAATTATACTCAAAAACAAACAATAGAATTATCTTACCCTATAACTTGATATTTTTATAAAATTTCATATGTATGATCTTGGTATATTTTTGTTTTCTTAAAATTTTATAGATGAAAACTTGTAGATATTGTAAAACATAAAGAAAATGAAAATGATGCTAATTTCTCTTTACTAAAAGAAAAATTTGAATGAGAATTTGATAAAATGTATACTATAAAGAAAACAAAAGATATTCGTATTGCTTGTTCTTATGATGTTTTTGTAAATGATAAAGAAAATTTGAACAAATCTTATGATGATATAATTTGATTATTGGATAATATGATTCAATCATTGATCATCTCTACTAGTATGGAAAAAGAAAATTTAATGAATGATATATTGAAAAATATACAAGATAAATATTTTCTAAATAATTATCCTTACAACATAGAATGTCTTGATATATCTCATTTTTCAGGTTCATGGATAAGTGGTGGTATAAGTAGTATGTCTTGTTGAATATTATCAAAAAAAAATTATAGAATGTACAAAATAAACAGTATAGAAAAATGAAAAAGTGATGATTACAAATCAATAAAAGAAGTTTTGATAAGAAGGTTCAAAAATTCATCTTCTCCGTGGCCAGATTTATTTATTATAGATGGTGCTAAAGGTCAAATATGAGTAATAAAAGATCTTGTACAAAAAGATAATTATTTTTGAGAAGTTTTTGAAAAAGTTGATTTCATAAGTATATGAAAATGAATAGCTAGGAAAGTTTCAAACAAAATTATTTGAGAGAAAGAAAAAATTTTTGTTTTATCTAAAAACTTGTCAATAAAGTCTTACGATTTAAATTATGATGAATCTGATAAATTACTTGTAAAAATAAGAGATGAAGCTCATAGATTTTCAAATAAATATAGAAAAAAACAAATGTCTAATGAATGGAAATATTAAAAAACATAGTGTTTAACACTATGTTTTTTGTTTTATATTAATTAAGCACAAGCATTAATGAATATGTGAAGGAAGGTTTAACACTATGTTTTTTGTTTTATATTAATTAAGGTGTTCATGCTCATCAAGTAGCAGTAGCTATAACAGAGAATATAATACTTACTATGAACCAAGCAACTCACATAAGTATAAGTCAAATTGCAGCTTGTTTAAGTATAGTAAATCATTTACCATATTTTTCTTCATTACCAGCAGCAGTAACCATTTGGAAAGCTCACCAAAGAAGTACTATTAATGCTATTAAAGACATAATTCATAAAACCCAATTTACAAATGATTTAACAACACCCAAAAAACTTTCATCAAATTGAGATCATGCTCATTCAACTCAAACACCACCTGCTTTTTCATTAGATCCTCAAAACGTATCACCTATACTTTGACTATAAACTGGTAAAAGTCATGAAAGTGTTAAAATAGACATAGATAAAAATAAAGTAAATTTCTTAATCATCTTCAATAAATTATAATAAATAAATAAATGTAATATTATTATACAAATATTTTTCAATAATTCAAGTAATTTTTATGTAATTTTTATTTTTTTTAATAAAACTAAACTGTTTCTATAAAATTATAGTATAGAGTTTTTATAATATTTTTTATATTTAAATATATATTAAATTAAAATAATTCTATGAGATAAATTAATTTTTGCAAATTTCTATCTGACAATAAATCTTTTTTTGATTGATAAAAATCATTTAATTGTCATTCCAAATTATTAATTTGTAAATTTTCTAATATTTCATATAATGAATGTATTTTTTTTGTATCTTT
>NZ_JAEDAM010000080.1 GCF_018420025.1 Candidatus Vampirococcus lugosii
GAAGAAATTTGAAAGATTGAAAAAGAAAATGTTGAAATTTGACAGATTGAAAAAAATAAGGAAGAATGAGAATTTGAGGAAGAGAAAAAAAATGAAAATTTGAAGGAAATTAATGAAAATGAAGAAGATGAAGAAAATATTGAAGATAATGAAAAAATAGAAAGCAGTGAAAAAGAAAATCAAGAGGAAAAAGAAATTGAAGAAAAAAAAGAAGAAAAGCAAGTTTTTGAAATAAACAAAGAAGAAACTTGAGAAAATAGCTTTCATATTACTTGAAAAGTAAATAAGGATTTTGAAGAAATAAAAGTGATTTGGACAGATTATAATGGTGATACAAGTGATTCATATACTCTTGATAGCTATGAGCCAGAAAAATGAACTTTTGAATACAATATTAAAGTTGATTTTGAAAATATAAATATACAAGAAAATACTTATACTTTTATTTGAGTGAAAGAAGATTGAGAAGAGATTAGAGAAGAATTGATTATTGATGTTGGTGGTGAGATGGAAAAATATTGTATGAAAGCTTTTGGTGGTTATTGTTATAGACGAGATTTAATTTATGTTTACTTTGATTTGGAAAAAATAGAATGATCAGATCTAGAGACATTTAAAATTATTTCTCAAGAAGAAGATGATTTTTTGTTGTTTAATTATGCAAAAGATAAATATAATGTATATTACAAATGAGAAAATATAGAATGAGCAGATATTGATAGTTTTGAATATTTAGAAAATCAATATTTTAGAGATAAAAATAATGTTTATTATAAATGAGAAATAATAGAATTAACTGATTCTGAAACTTTTCAAATAATAGATTGTTATAATTATGGTATTTGAAATTCTTGTTATTGGAAAAATGGAAATAATATTTATGTTTGATTTAATGAAGTAAAGTGAATAGATTTAGATAGTTTTGAATATATAAATTATTGATATATTAAAGATAAGAATAATATTTATTATAAATGAGAAATAATAGAATGAGTAGATTCTAAAACTTTTGAAATTTTATGATGCTTTGATATGGGAATTGAATGAATTTCTTGTTACTCAAGAGATAAAAATAATATTTATTATAGATGAAAAAAAATAATTTGATCAGATCCAGAAACATTTGAAGTATTATGAAATTGATATGCAAGAGATAAAAACACTTATTACAAATATTGAAAAAAAATAGATGAAAAATATACTGGATGATATCATGAAAGAAATTGATACCTTTATTATAATGAAGAGGTTGTGAAGATACCATGGAATGAAGATCCAGAAGATGTGAAAGAATGAGAATCTATAGTATGGACAGATCCAAATAGGTTTGAATATATATGAAATGCTTATTGAATAGATGAATACTATGTATACTATAGAGGGAATCCAATTAAAACCTCTGATGTAGATACATTTTGAAGAATTGATAGTAGTAATTATTTTAAAGATAAAAATAATGTTTATTATATTTGAGAAATAGAATGAGCAGATCCAGAAACATTTGAAGTTTTTGAATGTTTTATAAATCCTTGTTATGCTAAAGATAAACACCATGTATATTATGAATGAGAAGCAATAAAAATACCATGGAATGAAGACTCAGAAAATATACAAGAAGGATATTCAGTAGTATGGACAGATCCAAGAGAGTTTGAGTATCTGTGACTATGATTATGAAGAGATGAAAATCATATCTATTATAATTGAATTCCATCAAGAGCACTTGAACCAGATAAAGTTAATAAGAATGATATATATGTGAGATTAAATTTTCTTCCATGAACAAAAATATATAGAGAGAATGACTTGTTTGTTTATCATGGTCGGGATAAAATAATTTGATCAGATCCAGAAACATTTGAAATTTTTAAAGAAGATAGTGACTATGCAAAAGATAAATATAATGTCTACTACGAATGAAAAATCCAAGAAGATAAAGATCCAGAAACATTTGAACCATAAAAATTTTATAAACTAAATTAAATTAACAATGAAAAAAACAATAATATTACTAATTATATGAATTATAAGCTTTAGCTTGATTGGATGTACTGAAGATGATCCTTCGACAAGCTCAGAACAAGAGAAGGAGGATGTTAGTTATGATGAACAGGCTGAAGAAATAATTACTGAAGAAGAATATATGGAAGAAGACATAGACGAAGAAGCTCAGGAGGAAGCAGAAGAAGAAGAAGATCCTTCGACAAGCTCAGAACAAGGTAGAGATGAAGAATTGACAGCAAAATTTGAGCCTTTAGAGTATAAAGTAAACACAGATGCGTGAAGCGGTGGAAGTATAGATGATGATCAGATGGCACATCACGGAGATGATGTAATATTAACAGCATATCCAGACAGCGGATATAGAGTAGATAACTGGGACGGATGTGATAGTGTAAACTGAAATGAGTGTACTCTAAACAATATAACAAGCAACAAAGATATAAGTGTAAGTTTTGCACAAAAACAAAAAATTTATAAATTTGATTGACCTAAAGGTGAGTTGATGAGTTATAATCCAGCAGCTGTATGAGTCGAAGTTCCAACTAAACAATGGTGATGTCATTGAGATCGGATCTGAACAAGTGCTACTGACTGAAAGTCCAATACACAGACTATAGTAAATTATTGTGGTGCAGGAACAGCAGCATATTATTGTTATAGTTTATCTTTGTGATGATATTATGACTGGTACCTTCCTGCAATAGAGGAACTTAGGGCGATGCATAATAATAAAGATAAATTAAGAGGAGAATTAGGTTCTTCATTTGTTTTTTCTTCCACTCAAAGTGCTAGTAAAACAGCAAGTAGTCTTCGTAACGATAGTAATAGAAATCGAGTCACACTAAAGAACGAACACAACTATGTCCACTGTGTTCGTTCAGTAAACCAAGAAAAGCAAGTTTTTGAAATAAATAAAAAAGAGACTTGAGAAAATAGTTTTCATATTACTTGAAAAGTAAATAAGGAGTTTGAAGAAATAAAAGTAACTTGGACAGATTATAATTGAAACACAAGTCAGCCATATACTCTCAATAGTTATGATTCAGAAAAATGAACTTTTGAATATAATATCAGAGTTGATTTTGAAAATATAAATATACAAGAAAATATCTATACTTTTATTTGAGTGAAAGAAGATTGAGAAGAGATTGAAGAAAAGTTGATTGTTGATATTGATGGTGAGAGAAAACATAAATGAGCAATTTATGAGTTTGATTTATTCGATGTTTATAGAAGATGAGAAAAAATAAGTTGAATAGATCCAGAAACTTTTGAAATTTTGGATACTTGATATGTAAAAGATAAGAGTAATGTTTATTTAATTGATTATAATTGAAATGTTTCAGTTATAGAATGAGCAGATCCTGATGCTTTTGAAGTAATATTAAAATATGATGTTTTTGCAGAACCTTGAGTGTGAAAAGACAATAATAATGTATATGAAAACACAAAAATAGTAGATTGAATTGACTCTGATAGTTTTCAATTGTTAGGTAATGTAAATCCTATATGATATATTAAAGATAAGAATGGTATTTATTATAACTGGGAAATTATTGAGTCAGTTGATTATAATACTTTTGAATATATAAAAGAATGATATGCAAAAGATAAGAATAATGTTTATTATAAATGAAAACAAATTGATATAGATGTAGATAGCTTTGAAATTTTAAATTGTAAGGGACCTGAGTTTTGACCATTAAATAGATGAACTGTTTGAAGTTGTATTTATAAAGATAAAGACAATGTTTATTATCATTGAGAAAAAATAGATTGAGCAGATACTCATACTTTTGAAGTTTTTGAAGAAAATGATAAATATTTGATAGATAAAAATAATGTTTTTTACTATTGAACATATGAAAGAATTAATAAAATAGATTGAGCAGATCCAAATACTTTTGAAGTTTTTCAAATAAGTGCTAGATATGCAAGAGATAAAAATAATGTTTATTATAGATGAGAAAAAACAATTTGAGCAGATCCAGAAACTTTTGAAGACTTAAAATGATGATATGCAAAAGATAAAAATAATGTATATAAATATTGAAAAATCCAAGAAGACAAAGATCCAGAAACATTTGAACCATAAAATATTTTATAAACTAAATTAAATTAACGATGAAAAAAACAATAATATTACTAATTTTATGATTAATAAGTTTGAACTTAAATTGATGTATACAAGAAAATCAAGAGGAAGAAATTTGAAAGATTGAAAAAGAAAATGTTGAAATTTGACAGATTGAAAAAAATAAGGAAGAATGAGAATTTGAGGAAGAGAAAAAAAATGAAAATTTGAAGGAAATTAATGAAAATGA
>NZ_JAEDAM010000021.1 GCF_018420025.1 Candidatus Vampirococcus lugosii
AATATCTAATTTAGTTTTAGATAATGTAAATATTCAACTACTCAATCTTTTTTATAATTTCAAGAGATTTTTTATATACTATAAAAATTTTTTATATATAAATTTCTTTGCAAAATTCAAATAAATAATTAAAATTCAATATTGAAATTTAATCAAAAATAAAAATAAAAAAATGAGTGAAGAGAATAAAATCTATATAATAATTTGAAAAGAAAGTCCTACAAACAAAATATTGTCAAAATTATTAAAAGAACATATTAAAGAAACTGAATGAATTAAAGATAAAAATATATTACCAGCTTTAGAAAATAGTCTTACAGAAAAAACATCATTAAAAAAATTTATAAAAGACATATTAGAAATTACTAACAATAAGAAAATTGAGTTTATTTCTTTAAGTTTTAGGAATACAAAAGATGAAGATATATCATATATTAATTCACTTCAAAAAGAATTTTCAATTAAATCATTTGAAGAATATTTACTTTCTTAATAAATTAAAAAAGTAATTTATTAAACTATCAACTTTATTTTTATTAAAATTATAAAATATCTGATTTTGTGGATTAATTTCATTTATTATTTTAATATATTTATTTTTTTCTATTGGAGATAATATAGAATAAATTCAATCATCATCTTTACCTAAGTCTCATATACTAAATAAATCATATCAACCTTTTTTAAAGTTAAATCAATTTATATATAAAATTCAACTAGAAAAATTCTTATATAATATAACATAAGAATAATATCACTCATCTTCAATATTTAATCTTTTTTCAGCTCAAGGAGATAATAATAAAGATTCATAATCTTTAATAACTTTAAGATCTGAATATTTTCTTTTATTTTCATCATAATATTTATAACAATAGATAATATTACTTGCTTCAAATTTTCAATCATTAACAATGATAGGATATCCTTCTTTAGACTGCAATTTAATTAAAGGTCTAAACTCTTCAAAAGCTAATTTATTTTGAATTTCACTATTTTTATTAAATTTATAAGCCAAATATCAAACAACAATAGCTACTATAAAACTTCAAACTCATCATAACACTTGAAACCATTCAGCAGAATTTTCACTAAAAAATAAAAAATTAAAAGATAATCAAAAAGAATTAATTACACTTTCAAAGTATAATCAAAAAAGGAAAAAGAAAATTGAAAATAAAACTACTATTATTTTATAGTTTGAAGTGATTTTTTTAAATATTTTTATCATAACAATAAACTTAATCAGTTAAAATTCTTTATTTTCCAAAAATTCAATTGCTTTTGTTTCATCTTGTTCTATAAAGATTTCTACAGATTTTTTTGCTTTTTCCAATAGATTTTTTGAATTTTCCAATGCTTTGTGTGAATCTTGTACTAATTGAGCTATTTTTGATTGAACTTTTTCATCAAGTTTTGGTAGTATAAATTTAGCAAAATCATTTTTATTACTTGCTTCTAAGATCATTCCTCTTGCAGTTCTTTTCAATAGTTCTCTATAAATCCAAGATTTCATTAAAATTAAATTTGTTTCAGCATTAAAAAATTTTGGTTTCAATATAAAAAATCAAGTAGAAGCAACAAAATCTTCTTTATTATGATCAACAATAGCTACTTTCTCAGCAGAACCACGAATAGAAGAAACAAGAACATCATTTTTTTCTATTTTCATTTGTGCCCTACTTGGTAAGTCTTGAGATAATATTTTATTATTTGAATTTACAGTTCCCAAACTTGCATTTATATCTGCAAGTTCTATATATTGAAAAGATTTGTTTTCCTCTTTTTTGATTCTTTTATTTGAAATTGTTATAAGATTATCTAAATGATCCCATCATCAATGATAGTTTTTAATTTTTTCTATAATTTCATCATATTTTGGTTGGAAAAATTCAGCATCTATTCTTCAGAAAATATCTATTTCTTTACTATCTTTGATAGAAATATTGTTTTCTGTAGGTTGATAATCTTCTAATCAAATTTCTTTTAGCAATACTTGTTCAGCTTGTGAATATAGTTTTTTTGATTCTTCTCTTTGTTGGTAAGATTCTTGAACAAGTTCAGCTATTTTTTGTTGGAAAGAATTTGAAGGAATAGGAAAAGGTAGGTTATCTAATATATAAGTTGGAAATCTTGGGTGCTCATTTCATTCTTGACTATAAAATAATATTTTTTGAACTTCTTCAGTAGATAGAAATATATATAAAAATTCAGGCAATAGTCAATTATTAGTTTTTAATGGTAGCAATTCAGTTGTTGTATATACTAAATCATCAAAAATAATTCAAACTTGTTGTAAATACGGTCTCAAACGAGAAATAACAACTATTTTATTTCATACAATATTTTTTGTGCTTTTTATATTAGAAACTTTAGATTCTATTATCTCATTTATTTGAAAATTTCATATATTTTCTAGTTCTAATAATTTTATTACTTCATTTTGATTTTTATAATTTTTGGGACTAAAAGTTTTTTTATCAAAATAAAATAATTCTCATAATTTACAATATTTTTTAGATTTTAAATAAGATATAGAATTTATTTTTTTAGGATGATAAACTTCTGCTCATATTCTATAAGAATATTCCAAATCTTTCACTTCCACAATTGAAACATCAAGATTTTTTTGTTCTATTATTTGTTGGTAGGTCATTGGTTTTTAAGACTATTTAAAATTTTTATCATTTCTTGTATAGAATTATCTAATTCTTCCTCTGAATAATCATCATTATGATTATTCTCTGGATGATGAATAGAATGTCTTATATATTCTTGAAGTGAAACATCAATTTCTTTTCATTTAATTCAATTTTTATCTTTAACCCATTTTTTTGTTTTATCTATTTCATTTAATTCAATTTTATTTTTTATTTCTAAATATCAATAAAGCTCATTATGAAATTCAACTGTAGGTAAATTATAAGCATAATAATTTATTTCTCACCAAGAAGGACTATATTTTCAAAATAATCAAAAGTTTTCAGCTGTATTTTGTATTTTTATAGTTTCATCTTCTTTAGTAAAAATATTTACTTTTTTTAATTTTCATCAAGTTTCTTTAAAAATATATGGAGAATGTGTTGTTAAAAAAATTTGTTGTGTTTCTGATAACTTATTTAATGCTTTAATAAGTTTTATTTGAGCTTTAGGATGTAAACAAATTTCAGGCTCATCAATAAAAAAATAAAATGGTTTTTTATTTTTTTCTTCTGATTCTGGCAACATATTTATATATACTTGTAATAAAGTTAATGCTATAGCTCTTTGCATTCAACTTCATTTCTCATCTAAAAAAGTTTTTGTTCCATCATCAACTTCAATTTTTGTATTTTTAAAATATGAACTAACATCTAAATTTTCAAAGTGAAAGTTTATTTTTGCATCTCAAAATTGTTCTTTAAAAGTTGTTTCTACATCTTGTCAAATTTCATTCAATTTTGATTTTAAACTATTTTCTCAATCATTAAAAACTTCATTATATTTTTTCTCAAAATCAATATATTCTTGACTATCCTTAAATCATTCAGATATTTTTGAAATCAATTTTCAAACTATAGTTGTACTTCAAAATTTAGTTATTTCTTCTGGATTTGTATCTGCCCAAATAAAATCAATGTCAAAATATTGTTTAAAAGATTTATCAAATCAAGTAGGATTTTCATATTGCAAAGATTCAAAATTATAAACTCATAATTTTTTAATATTCATATCAACAGACTTTTTTCATCATTGATCAATTACTTTTTTCTCTGAACTTCTTCATAATTTAATTAATTCCATTCAATCATCTAATTTTTGAATATATTTTTCATATTTTGGTCTTAAATTATCTAATGAATTTCAAAGCATTTCAATTTTAACTATTACAGGATTATTTTTATTGTTTTTATTTTTTAAATCATCTTCATTACTTCATTTTGGTAGTCAAGAAAATAAAAAATTAACAGCTTCAAAAACTGTTGATTTTCAAGTATTGTTTTCTCATATAAAAAAGTTTAATCAATTATTTTTTTGATTTGGAAAATTAAAATCTATTTCAGTTTTTCATCAAAATCATTTAAAATTTTCAATTATGATCTTTTTTAAAAACATTTTCAATCAATTTTAAAAAACTAAACTACTCACTCAAAAAATTAAAATCTTGTTCTTTTCACCACTGCACAAAAGCATCTGCTATATCCATCAAATCAGTTTGTAATACTCTATTTTCATTTTCATCTTCTTTATATACATAATCACCACTATTATCTTTGAAAGGTAATTTGGAAGTAGCAAAAAATATTGGATAATTTTTAACTTTTGGATTTCATCACTCATCAAGTTCATCTTCTTTCCATTTTTGTAAAAACAATACTGATGTTTTTGTTCAAGTATGAGGTTTAAAAGCATTTTGATCCAATCCTACTACTGACAAAATCCTTGCTTTTTTCATGATAAAATCACGAATATGTTCTTCTGATGTATTATTAAAAACTCATTGAGGCAAAACTATTGCAAGTCTTCAACCAGGTTTTACTACAGATAAATTTCTTTCTATAAATAAAATATGTCTTGAAGTTTGACTTACAAGCTTTCATTTTTGATTTTTACCTAAATCATAATCAGATAACAATCTTTTGTCTGCTACTTTACCAGCAAAGGGAGGGTTTGCCAATAGCACATCAAATTTTAGTTCTTTTAAACTTTCTTTGTTTTCTTTATCTTTTTTAATATCTGAAAATTCTTGTATAAGATGAGATCTTTCTAATTCATATTTTATAGGTGATTTATGCCAATTGTTTGTATCCAAAGAATTAAGTTTGAAAATATGACTTTTACCATCTCAAGCTATAAGCATAATAGCCCTTGAAATCTTGGAAGTTCTTTCATCAAAATCTATACCAAATAAATATTTTTTTGCATATCTATCCCTAAAATCTGAATCAGAAGCTTTTGGAAAATGTTTTTCTCTTACATATTTCATAGTATGCACCAAAAATCAAGCACTACCACAAGCTGTATCTATTACATAATCTTTTTTTCAAGGATTCAACATTTTTACACACATATCAATAACTACTCTTGGTGTAAAATATTGTCCTTTCTCTCATTTACTAGATTTTTGTATAAGATACTCAAATGCATCATCTATCACTCTTAAATCACTTCCAAACAATGATATATTTTCAAGTAATCAAACACATAAAGACAAATGTTCTGGTGATAATTTAATTTTATCTGTTGTTTCAAAAATATCATATTGCCATTCTTCTTTTGCTGATTCAAAAAGTTCATCTATTGCATCTTTAGTTTTTTGTAGATTTTTACCATATTTTCTAAAAAATAGTTCTTCATTTTGTCTATCTTTTGCCTCTGTTTCATCAAATAATTTTGCAAATATTATTTTAAAAATCTCTTCAAATGCATCAAAACCAGTATGAGCCAAAACTAATTCTTCCAAGTCTAAAATTACTTTTGAAAGATCTTGTTCTTCAAGGTCTGATAAAGTTTTCTTTTTCTTAAAAAGATCTTCTACTTCTTCACCATATTTTGGAATGTCTCAAAGTGTATCAAAGTCAGCTGGATAAGGTCTATATAAGATAGTATGTACTTGTCAGTTCAAAGCAACTCATATAGGAGCTCATTTTGCATTTAGATAACTTTTCAATTGTTCAAGATCATTTTTTTGTCATGGAGCTTTTAGTTCTATTACAATTTTTTCTGTAGTATTATCATCACTATATACTACAACATCTACTCTTTTATGATCATATTTTTCTCTACCAAATTGGACATCAACTTCAGTATCTATAAGTTTTTTTGGATATTTATATTTTTTGATCAATTCATCTATATATAATTGTTTTACTATCTCTTCTGGTGCAGATTTTCAAGTTGTTTCATTATATATAAGTCTTTCTTCTTCTCTTCTTCATAATGATTTAATATAATATTTACCTTCTTCTCAATCTTTTGTATAAAATTTTAGATTTTCAAGATTATCAAATAATAATAATGATTTTTCAGGGTTTGGAAAAATTTTTTTTAAAACTTCTTTAGTATACACCATAATATAAATATTTTGTAAATAAATACTACTTTTTATATACTCATTTTAAACTTTTTTTCAACCAAAATATTAAAATATATAAGGAAATAAAGCAGGAGTTTTTGATTTATATTTTTCATATTCACTATTTCATTTATATCTATTGTCAGTCATAGCAACTCAAGATACAAAAATTAATAGTAAAAAAATTACTAAAAATCATATTAATGAAAAAATATTAATTTGTAATCAAATAAAACTTATTCAAAACCAAAAACAAATTTCTCAAAAATAATTTGGATATCTATGAAATTTTCTCAATCATTTTTTTAATATTTCTCATTTTTTTCTAATTTTCAAAAACTTAAATAATTGATAATCTGCTATACTTTCATATATTAATCAAAATAAAGATATAATAGTTCATATAATTAAAAATATATTAATTCAAAAATCTTTTTCTCAATAAAATATTATAAATAAAGGTATAGCTATGATAAACATAATTATCATTTGTAAAATATATATTTGAAAAAAACTTTGAGTATAGAAATATTTCCATTCATTTCTCCATTCTTTATATCTACTATCTTCTCAAGGTTTTTTTAATTTTCTATAAAATATATAACTTGACAATCTAAGTCCCCAAGCAAGAATTAAAAATAATGTTGTTAGTTGATAAATATATTGATCTGATTGAAAAAATAACATTATTGCTATGATTCAAAATCATAATCACCAAAATATATCAACTATAGAATTATCTTTGATATATATTGATATAAAAAATAAAACTAAATAACATAAAAAAATAACAAGTAAAATACTAATAATATCTATCATAAAAATTTTAATTTAAATAAATAAAATTTAATTAATATCAAAAAATAACTAAATTTCAATAGCATTAATTTTATTTAAAATAAATTCTTTATCTTGTGTTCAACATAACACAAAAACTTCTTGTGCTGTTCATCATTTTTTCATAATAAATTTCATTCCACTTTCAGTTTTGTAAGAAAATGAGATCTTTTTATGACTAGATCATTTTTGTTTTCTATAAATTCTTCAAGGTATAATTCTTTTAACTTGAGGAATTTTTTCTATACTTTCCAAAACTTTTTTGAAATCACTCAATATATGATGTTCTTTTTTTATTTTTCAAGATTGATATTTCATATTAAAAAAATATTATTCAATATAATTTTTCTCATTCTTTTATTTCATTTAATATTTTATCTGAAAAAAATATTATAGTAAAAGCAATTCAATTTACCAAAAAATGAAATGCAAAAGTATATATCAAAGATTTTGTTTTATTATATATATAAGCAAGTATTAATGCCAAAATAAATAAATTTCAAAATACTGAAAATTCAAAATGGATGAATGTAAAAATAAATGCAGAAAAAAATATTCAAATATATTTTCAATATCATTCAGTCAACATTTTTTGTATATATCATCTATAAACTATTTCCTCAATAAGAGGCACCAATATAGCTATCATCAAAAACATAATTAAATGTTCATACCAATTATTTATAGAGATTTGTCATATAAAATTAGCTACATTTTGTTCTCCAAAAAAACCTGGAAAATTAATTCAAATTAAGTTTATTATAAATAATAAAAATCATGATATTAAAATATATAAAAAATATGCACCTATAGTATATTTAAATAAATTAATAAATCATAACCAAACAAATTGTTTTTTATAAAAATTTATTATATAATTAAAAAATTTTTCTTTAATATTATTTTCACTTACTTTCATAGCAATAAATAAAAATATTCATACAAATATTTGTTGAAATAAAAATGCAATAATAAAAATACTAATAAAATTTAAATTTAAACTTAAAAAAAATGATTTTATTAATTCTACATAATATGTAGGTAAATATTTCAAAAATAAGTTTAGCATAAGATAAAGTCAAACAAATGTAGACACTCACAATAATTGTTTTTTCATTTTTAACAAAAAACTAAATATATAAAAAAATAAAAATTACTTTATAATATCTTTTTGAACTACAAAAACACTATTTCTACTATTTTTAATAGTGTCATTTTCTCATTTATTATTTATATAAAAAATATCTCTAATACAAAATCAACTTGATTTCAATAAATTTATTTTTTCCATATGAGAAAATATATGATAATATCTATATAATGTTTTTTCTCAATTTTTCCAAGGTATATAAATATCTTTCATAGAAAAATATCAAGAACTTAATATAGATTTCAATCTAGAAAAAAAAATATTTTTATTATACTTTTTTCTAAACCAATCTGACATAGTCCAGTTTATAGAAATCAATTTTCAATTATATTTCAATATTTTGTAAATATACTTCAAAATTAATTTTCTTTCAGATTTGTTTGGAATATGTTGAAAACTTGCTATCATAAAAACAAAATCATATTCTTCTTGACTTTCATTTTGTAAAAAATCTAACATATCACTTGTATAAAAATTATAATTTGGATATTTATTTTTTGATATATTTATCAAATTTTCAGATATATCAACTCAAGTATAATCTATTTTTTCAAAATCAGATAATTCTTCTTGTAAATAATTTAAAATCCTAGCATTACCACATCCCAAATCTAATATTTTAATATTTTCTTTTTTATATTTTTTAATTTTTTCCAAAATTATTTTAAATTCTGGCCAATATTTTTGTCTAGTTTGATTTCGTTTTTCACTTTGAGAATTATAAAAATCTTTAATTTGTTGTTTTGAATTCATTTATATATTAATTAATATTTTTATATAAATAATATTATTAAAAATAATATTTCATCACTCATTACAAGTGGATAAATATTTCATCAGTCATTCTGAGCGAAGGCGAGGAATCTATTAATATTTATTCTTTGATACCTGAATATTCTATTAAAAATTTGGATATATCTCTATTTATAAATCAAGCTGTACTTCCTCATCGTTCTGATTGTCTAGGACGACGAACTTGAGTAATTATAACATATCTTGGATCTTTGGCAGTAGTAACTCATGCAAAACCTCATATAGTCCATCATGCACCAGATTGATAGGATCATTGAAAAGCAATTTGAGAAGTTCATGATTTTCATCATACACTATAAAAAGGAATTCAAACCATACTTCATAAATGTTGTTCATCTTCCATATCTAATATATCTCACATAGCTTTTAACATTTTTTCAGAAGTTTCTTGAGAGAATATTTTATGCCCCAATTTAGGTTCAAAATAAGTATATTTATCTGTTTCTCTATTATATATTTTATCTAATATTGTAGGTCTAACACTATATCATCAATTAATCATTGTAGAATATGCACTAGCTAATTGAATTGGAGTTATTAATAATCATTGTCCAAAACTATTATTGAAGAATCTAGCCATAGAAAAATCTTCTAAACCAGTAACTCTACCAGATTCTTCACCTGCAAGTTCAATTCAAGTAAGTTTACCAAATCAGAGTTTATCCAAATAAGAATAAAAAACATACCTTGTAGTTTTTTGAACTATTCTTACCATTCACACATTACAAGACCAATCAAGTGCATTAAGAAAAGTTTTATATCATTCACATTGAGATTGAACATTACTTATAGTATAAGGTCAAATTTCAACACTTCATTCATCTTCATAACGATCATCAAGCTCAATTTCATCAGAATCAAGTCAAATTGCTGTAGTAACAGATTTAAAAGTACTACCAGGTTCAGAAGGATAAGCTATATTTCTATCTATAAATACTTGTGGTCATAATTTATTTGTAAAAACATATTTTTTTAAAGTTAAATCTTTCCTTTCAGAATAAGTTGTCATTCTCAAATCTCAATCATCATTTAACAAAACAGGAATATCAATATATTGATCATCATCTACAATATCTCTTTGATCATAAGATAATGGCTCAATGTTGTAATAATCAGAATAAGAATTTGGATCATAATTTGGATAATTTACAGATGCTTTTATTTTACCAGTATGAGGATCCATAACCAAAACTGATATAGTATCAGGAACTAATACATTATAATATGTTTTTACAATTCTTTCTACATTTTCTTGTATAGTAGGATCTATTGTAAGATATACATCAGAACCATTAATAGGATTTTTTATTTCAAAATTATTTGAACCAACAATTCATATCCATGGTACAGATACTCAAACCATTTGTCAATCTATTCATTTAAGGATATCATCAAAATATTCTTCTACTCAATAAAATCATTTTCATTCATTATTTATATATCACAAAATATGAGACATAAAAGATCAATAAGGATAATATCTTTTTTGACTTTTTTCATAACCTAATCAATGCAATAAAGGTACAGAATCTATTGTTTCAGTAAAATATTTTTCTTTAAGATCATTTATTTTTTGAATAATTTGACCTGACACATTATCTGCTATTCTTACATATCTTATTTCTCTTTCTTGTAAGCTTTTGACAATTACTTCTTGAGTATAATTATATCAATGTTTATTAAATAAATCTAAAATTTCCCTACTAGTACTATTAATATTATTTACTTTAGTAGGAATGAAATAAAGATAATTTCAAACTATAGAAATATAATCTTTATCCAAATTTTCAAGTTTATTAAGAAAATTATTATTATCAAAATATCAAAAATAATTTGCTTTTCTAATTCAAGGTTTGGTAATATCAGATAATTTTTCTGATATAAGCTCATATGCATCATCTTGAGAAAAATCATCAATAGCTTCTTGAGTTTTTAAATCAAAAGATTGTTGATCAAGAAAAATTTCTTGAGAATCTCAAGTTAAGAAAAAAGTTTTTTCTTCTTGTGGCAATATTTTAACTCAAGAAAAATCTTCTATATTTCTTATACATGTAATTTCATCTGGAACTTCAAGTCCAAATTGTTCACAAAAATGTTCATATAAAACTGGTGTTATTTTTTCTACAAATCATTCTCTATCATTAATAAATCATGGATCAGCAAATATAGTATATATATTAATATTTTCAGTAAGTTTTCTTTCATTTCAAGAGTTATCAGTTACAAAAATATTTCATCTTTTAGCAGTCAAAGTAGTATTACTAGCATGTTGAGTAAATAATTTTTTTTGATATTCTTTTGCATTTACAACTTGTAAATAAAATAATCTACCAAAAATAATCATAAATAAAAAAACAAAAAATCAAATTATTTTTATTTCTTTACTTGAATTTTGTAAAATATTTACATATTTATTTGATTTAGTTCTTTTTCAAAATCTTGATCTAATTTTTTCATAATAAAATGTTAATTTTCTATATATTTTATCTTTCAAAATATTATCTTTTTTTCTTTTATTATTTTTTTTTCAAAATTTATAAACAAAATTTTTGTAATACAAAAATACATTTTTTAATATTTTATTTTTCAAAATATTATCTTTTTTTCTTCTATTATTTTTTCTTTTCATATACAAAAAAACTTATTTATTTAAATTATTTATTTGATTTTGGCAATGGTTTAGCATTTTTACAATCTGGATATTTATTACAAGCAAGAAAAGGTCATCTTTTACTTTTTTTTACCATCATTTTTCATTCTCAACATTTATCACAAGTTTCACCTCAATATTTTTCTTCAAGTTTTTCTATTTTTTCATCAGGTATTTTTCATATCCATTTAACTTCTGGGTATTCACTACTTGCCAAAAAAGGTCAAAATCTTCAAATTTTTACAACTATTGTTCATCATTCAGGACAAGGTTTTCATTCAAATTTTTCTTTTAATGAATCAAGTTTTGATTTTTCTTCTTCAGATTGTCTTATATATTTACAATCTGGATAATTACTACATCAAATAAATTTTCACATTTTTGAAAATTTATATACTAATTCATTTCAACATTCAGGGCATTTTTCTCATACAATCATTTGTTCAGCTTCAGCATTATCAGCATTTTTTAATTCTTTTTCAAATTTTGTCCAAAAATCTTTCATCAATTTTTTCCAATCTTTTTCTCAATGAGAAACTTTATCCAAATCTTTTTCCATTTTGGCAGTAAATTTGTAGTCCATAAGATTTCAAAATTGTTTTTCCAAAAATTTATTTACAACAAAAGCTATCTCAGTAGGAAATAATTTTTTTGCTTCATCTTTATCAACATATCATCTATCAATAATAGTTCATATTGTTGGTGCATAAGTTGATGGTCTACCAATTCATAATTCTTCCATTTTTTTTACTAAAGAACTTTCTGTATATCTACTTGGTGGTTTAGTAAATTGTTGGTAAGCAGATATTAATTTTGAATTTAATGTTTTTCATTTATTCAAAGATGGCAAAATTTCTTCATTACTAGGATAAGATCATAAAAAATCTTTATATATTCTATAAAATCAATCAAAATAAATTGTTTGTCATTTAGATAACCAAATTTGATCTTTATCTTTTTCAGGACTAAACTCATAAGTAATATTTTCAGCAATAGCTTCACTCATTTGACTTGCTATAGTTCTAATCCATATCAATTGATAAAGCATTTTTTCTTTACTAGCAAGAGATGTTTCATCAGGTGATTTTTTTATATTTGTAGGTCTTATAGCTTCATGAGCTTCTTGAGCAGAAGATCATTTAGTTTTGAATTGTCTAGTTTTTACATAATTTTCTCAATATTTATCTTGTATAAATCATTTACAAGCTCAAATTGCTTGTTTGGAAAGATTGCAACTATCAGTTCTCATATATGTAATATATCAATTTTCATATAATTTTTGTGCTACCATCATAACTTGTTTTACTCACCATCAAAACTTATTTGAAGCTTGTTGTTGTAATGTAGAAGTTATAAATGGAGCTTGAGGATTCTTTTTTGATTTAGTTTTTTTAATATTTATTAATTCAAAATCTATTCAAGATTTATAATTTAATACTTTATTTCATGTTTTTTTATCTTTACTTTCTTTAGGTTTTTTTAAATCTAAATTAGTTAAAGATTTATCAACATCTTTTTCATTTAATAATTTTATTTTTTTATTTTTAATTTTATCTAATTGAGCTATTAATCATTCTTGTCATTCAAAATCCGTAACTATTTTCCAAGATTCTTCAGGTTCAAAAGATTTTATTTCATTTTCTTTTTCTATTACAAGTTTTACTGCAACGGATTGAACTCTTCATGCAGAAAGTCATCTTTTTACTTTTTTCCACAATACTGGTGAGACTTTGAAACCAACTAATCTATCCAAAACTCTTCTTGCTTGTTGACTATTTACAAGATCTATATCAACTTGTCTAGGATTGTCTATAGCATTTTGTAATGCATCTTTTGTAATTTCATGAAAAACAATTCTAGGAGTATCTTTCAATTTTAATTTAAGTGCCGTCAATAAATGCCAAGCTATAGCTTCTCATTCACGATCTTCATCAGTTGCAAGCCATACTTTTTCATAATTTTTTGCTAATTTTTTTAGTTCTGTTACTGTTTTTTTCTTATCAGGCATAACTTCATAAGTAGTTTCAAAATTATTTTCTATATCAATACCAATTCATTTTTTTGGTAAATCTATAATATGTCCCATACTAGCAACTATTTCATAATCATTTCACAAAAATTTTTTAATTGTTTTAGATTTTGCTGGAGACTCTACAATAACTAAATTTTTACCATAACTATTTGCAATTATTTTTTTCTTTGTTGTTTTGGTACTAGTTTTCTTTGTAGTTGTTTTATTATTTTTTTTGGTAGATTTTGGCATAAATAAAAATATTTATTTTAAATAAATTATATAATAAATTGTTTATATTAGTTTATTTATTTTTTTCAAGAAAAAATTAAAGTAAAATATATAAAATATAAAATTATACTTAAAATTTTAATCTTCTACACTAGAAAAATAAAAAACAACAAAAGACAACTTGAAAAAGATAAAAAAAATAATATAATTTAAATGTTGGAAATTAATTAATATTTAATATTGAAAATTATGAAAAAATGAGTAAATTTAGTTGTGAGTTGTGAGTTGTGAGTTGTGAGTTGTGAGTTGTGAGTTGTGAGTTGTAAATTAGATAGTTTATGTATAAATAATTTTTGAGTTAATAAAAAAACATGATAGATTTTTTTCTATTGTGTTTTTTTATTGATTTAAGAAAAAATCAATACAATATATTTTATATATATTAAATACAATAAAAAATGAGAAACAATAAATGATTTACATTAGTAGAAGTTGTGGTAACAGTGTGAATTATCGCAATATTGGCGGTAGTAGGATGAATTAGTATTAGTATTTGGGTAAGTAAAGCAAGGGATGCACAAGTGGTAAACAATGTGCAGACTGTAGCATGAGGACTTGAAACTTATCATATTAAGAAATTTGAATTTCCTGAACCAGATGGGAATGTTTTGACATGAAATTTGGAACAGTGAATGATATGATCTTGAGTGATGAAGAAATTATCAAGTTTTGTAAATGTAAAAAATTTATCAAATTCT
>NZ_JAEDAM010000081.1 GCF_018420025.1 Candidatus Vampirococcus lugosii
ATGAGATAATCAAAATAATAATAAAGATAATGATAATAATCATGATGAAAAAAATGAAAAAAATGAAAAAAATAAAAAAAATAAAGATAAAGATAATAAAAATGATAATGATAAATCATGATTTGATGGTATAGAACTAGATTTATGAGATAATCAGAATAATGATAAAAAAGATGATAAAAATGATGAAAAAAATAAAAATAATAATAAAGATAATGACAAATCATGATTTAATGATTTTAATCTAGATTTATGAGATAATCAGAATGATGATAAAAATGATAATGATAATGATAAATCTTGATTTGATGGTATAGAACTAGATTTATGAGATAATCAGAATAATGATAAAAAAGATAATAAAAATAATAAAGATAAAAATAAAAAGAAAACTATAAATTTAGATAAAGAATTTTGAGAACTAGATAAAAATATTAATAAAACTATAAATAATAAAGATACTTGAACTAAATTAAATAATTTAAAATCTAAAAATAATAGCAAAAATAATAATAAAAATAGTAGTAAAAAAAATATTAATAAAAAGAATAATAAAAATAAAATGCCTTTAATACTTTTTTTAATTTTTGGTATAATATTAATTTTTGTATGAATATTAATTTATATTACTATGTTTCCTAATGGTATTAATTGAAATAATACTAATGAAACTGATGGAACTGAAGAAACTGGTGAAACTGGTGGAACTGAAGAAACTGGTGGAACTGAAGAAACTGGTGGAACTGAAGAAACTGAAGAAACTGAAGAAACTGAAGAAACTGAAGAAACTGAAGAAACTGAAGAAACTGAAGAAACTGAAGAAACTGAAGAAACTGAAGAAACTGAAGAAACTGAAGAAACTGAAGAAACTGAAGAAACTGAAGAAACTGGTGAAACTGAAGAAACTGAAGAAACTGGTGAAACTAGTGGAACTGAAGAAACTGGTGAAACTGAAGAAACTGAAGAAACTGGTGGAACTGGTGAAATTAGTGAAACAGATTTAAAAAAATTAAAAGAATTAAATAGTGAAATTAAGGAAATAATTGTTAAATCAAGAAGAGAAAGAAATCAAAGAGCTTTTACATTTGCAAATAGAGCTAAATCATTATTAGATAAACAAAAAGAGGCTAATCAAATTGATAAGGAAAAAATGCAAGATATATTAAATTTTTTAGAAAAAGCAAAACAATTATTAAAAGATTAAAAATCAATCTTGTTTGTTCAAAAAATAAGTAAAATTTTGGTATGAAAAAATATACAACAAATTACTTTACATTTTTTAATTTTATCATAGATTTTCTTTTTTCCCATTATTTATTTAATTAACCAGATGTATATGAAACTAAATATTTTAATTATTTTTTGATTGTTTTTTTTCTACAAATGTTTAATATAAAATTATATTTAAATATATAATTTATTTAAAAATGTTGTTAATAGGTGATGTTCATATAAATTCTATTTTTTGTGAGCAAATTATAGAAAATATTAGAAATTATGTTTATGAAAATAATGATGAAAAAAATATAATTTTTATGTGAGATTTTGTTTATCATTTTAGTTATGATAGAAAATCTTTACTTAAAATGTTTAATTTATTTTTGGAGTTTTTTAAAGCTTGAAAAAATATTTATGTATTGGCAGGAAATCATGATCGAATAAGTGATAATTTTGTTTTTTTGGAGTGACAAAGTAGTTTTGACATAATTAATTCTCAATTTGAAAATAAAATTTATTTCATTACTAAAGCATTTCTTACAGATATTGAAGGTCAAAAAACTTTATTTTTTCCTTACAATTATTTTATTGAAGAAAAAATAGATTTTTTTGAAAATCCAAATGATAAAATTCAAATAACATTAAATACATTATCAAAATCAGATAATAAATATGAAAAAATTTCTGCTAATATTAATAATATTTTGTATAAATATTTATCAAAAAATAATGATTTATTAGTTTTTCATCATTATTATTTTGCTGATCAAGTTTTTACTGGTCAAAAAAGTAAATTTTCATATAAAGATGTTGCTATTTCTAGTGAATTTCTTTCTGCTTATCCAAATGCAAGATTTATTTCTTGACATTTACATCAAGCTTTTTTATACAAAAATTATTTTTGTACAGGTAGTATGTGGAATACATCTTTTTTGGAACAGAATCAATTCAAATTTCTTTATAAATATTTTCCAAAAGAAAATAAAATTATAGCAAAAAATATTAATATAAATCCTTATATATTTATTGAAAAAAATGATGATTTAATAGATGAAAATTATTTAAAAAATTATATACATAAAATATTTGAACAAAATATTTCCAATTTTGAATCTGATAATTTTGATTTTTGCAATGAAGAATTTATAATACCAGATATGAAAAAAATTGTGCTTACAATTTTTACACAAGATTTTAATTATGATGATATAAATTTAGTCATAAATAAAGATTTAGTAAACTCTCTCAAAGATATTAAAATAAAAAGACAAAAAATAAATATAAATTCTGTTATTGATATGGCACAAGATTTACAAAAAGATTTACAAAATAGTGTATTATGATGGAAATCTTTATTACAAAATTATTTACAAAAAAAATATTGAAATGAATCACAAGAATACGAAAAAAAACTTAAAGATTTAAATATTATATAAATTAAATACAAAAAAAGTGTAGCTAATATGTTACACTTTTTTTATTTATTTACTCTTATGGACAAGTTCACCATATTGGTCTTGATAAAGTCCAATTATTATCTCCATCATTAATAAAATAATCTGGTTCTGAACTAATGTTATTAACACACCATCATGATAGATCTTGATTAAAATCAGATGCATTATAAAACATTTCATCCATATTTTCAACATTACTTGTATCCCAATTACCTATATCTTGATTAAAGTTATGTTTATCATTTGTTAAATCAGTGTCCCAAGCTTGAAACATATAACCCATATTAGCAACATTACTTGTATTCCAATTACCTATATCTTGGTTAAAGTTATAAGCATTATAAAACATATATTTCATAGTAGTAACATTACTTGTGTCCCAATTACTTATATCTTGATTAAAATCAGATGCATTATAAAACATTTCTTGCATAGTAGTAACATTACTTGTATTCCAATTACTTATATCTTGATTAAAATTATGTTTATCATTTATTAAATCAGTCTCCCAAGCTTGAAACATATAACTCATATTAGTAACATTACTTGTATCCCAATTTCCTATATTTTGATTAAAGTTATAAGCATTATAAAACATTAACTCCATAGTAGTAACATTGCTTGTATCCCAATTTTCAATTCATAAAACTTCATCATCAACAACAACTAAATCAGTATCTAATTTTCAAATAAAAGAAGAATAATCACTTCAGGAATTATAATATCAAGACATATCAGTTACATGAGAAGTACAAATTCTATCTATATTATCTTCAAAACTTGTAAATAAATTACCATTTTTTATTCAATATTCTCAATCTCAATTTTCTACAACTCAATAAGTTAATCAATCCAACTCAAAAGTTTCTCAAGGATCAAGACATCAACAATATACTATTCAATCTATTAATTCTCAATTACCAACACATTCTTCACCACTTCCTCAGCTTGAAATACTACCACCACTTTCTTTAAAATAAGTATCTGATTCTTTTTC
>NZ_JAEDAM010000082.1 GCF_018420025.1 Candidatus Vampirococcus lugosii
TAGCACTGTAATTTTCAGAGATTGAAAAGTTAATTATATGGTTGATAATGATTTGGAATGAAATGAAAAAATAAATATTTTTTCAGAATTTATAGAGTGAGAACTTGAAGATTGAGATAAAATATTGACAGTTGCTTGTAAAGTTTCTGATATAGTTGAAAAATCTGAATTACAAGAATTGTTGAATGATACAGAAAATAGTATAGAAAATAATTTTAAAGAATTTGATGAGCTTGTTAGATCAAGAATATCTAATAATAATATTAGTTTTATATCTTTTTTTAGACTTGAATTTGATTCAATCATTAAAGATGATAGTACAGAAAATAAATTCTGATATGATTACAAAAAAATTTATAAAATGAAAGATTTTTTTGTAGACAATAAATTCCCTATATCTATAGTTTTATGAATTGTATTAGTAATATATTTATTGTTTGCTGTTTTATCTACACTTATTGAATGAGATAAAGAAAATATAGTTAATACTCCTGAATGACAAGTTGTTATTGATTTTACAGTAGAAGATTTGACGAAAGATATAGATCTGTTTAGAAGAATTCCAGCAGATTCTGATCAAAAAATGGAAAAATATAAAGAAATAGAAAAAAAATTAGATTTATTAGAACAAACCTGAAGATTTTCTCAAAATATAAAACAATTAAAAACTGTTTTAAATAGTGAATATTTAAAATGATTTAATATTGTAAGTATTTCTTGAGTTTCATCTGATTATGTTTATTCATTTACTGAAGATGAACTGGAAGTTTTATGAGAATTAAATAGTATTGTATATAATAATTGATTAAATATATCTTGAAATAAATGAGCTTTATTAAAAGCAATTAATAATGATGTAAGATGAACAAGTATTAATTACGATATTCCTGTAGATATAAATTGATGTACTTTAAATCTTTTGAAAGATGGTATGTATTGCTTTTCTTCTCAATGAGAAATATTTAATGTAATTAATTCTTGAATTGAAACAGTATCTGCTAGTAGTGAATTTGAATCAAATATTACTTGAATTGGTACATATTGATCTAGTAATTTTTATACTATATTTAATGATGAAGAAAGATTTGCAAATTGACAATTTATTGCTAAGTATTCAAATACTCCTTGAAGTCAAATATCTTTTGGTAGACCAACTTATTATGATATAAATAAAGATTTTTTTGAAAATAATAAAAATTTATTTTCTAATTGATTTACAAATATTTCTATTGATTGAAGTTTTTTGACTTGGTCAGTATGAGCTAATAAACTTGTACAGTTTCATAGATGATCAGCTTGAAATGAATTAAATGCTCGTACAGTTCCTATTTCTTGATGACCTGATGTTATATCTGATTATTGAAAAGATGTAGATGTTTTATCTTATCCTTGATCTAATCTTTTGTATACTTTAGATAGAGATAATAATATTTTTACTGTATATCGTTCGGCACCTTACAAAACAAATACTGCTTATATTATGGATTATACTTTACAATACTTTTTTTCGTTGAAATTTGATAGTTCAGAAAAAATAATATCTGCATATGTGGATGATTGAGAAGCTCCTGTACTTTATCTTCTTACAAATAAATGAGTTGCAAGGTATAATATATATAATATATGAGAATGATTTGATAGTTAAGAAAATATTTAAAATGAAATTAGATATATTATGATAAATATTTTATCTGTTTATAGATTTCCACTCCCTATAGAAAATAGAAATTTTGAATTGGCAAAAAAAGATTCTATATTAAAAAATTTTAAATTTAATCTTTTGTACAAACTTATTAAGTTTGAAGAGTTTAATTATGATTTAAAAAATACTAATATAAATATAATAAGTTTTGATAAATTTAGAATAGAATTTATTTTTAGTAATTCCAAAAATTATATAATTCCAAGTATACAAATAAATTTGTATTCAGATAATTTGGATGATTTTGTAAAAGAAATAATAAAAAATTTAATTGATAGTATTAATTCTTTTGGTAATAATCAATTCTTTTTTGAAATAGAAGATAGAATTAATTTTTATCAAAATCAAATATTGACTATACAAGATATAGAAAAAGATTTTAATAAAATTGATAAAGATAAATTTCAAAAAATAATAGAACCTAAAGATAGAATTTTTCTTTTGGAAAAAATAGATATGGAAAATGATATAAAGAATTTTTTTATATTTTTGATATATATAGCTTATATTATTAATATAAATAATAAAAATGCTACAGAACAAATTGATAATATCAATAATCAATTAGATTTATTAAAAAATAATATTTATAAAAATAATTTAATATTTAGTAAAGAAAGATTACAACATATAAATAATATACAAATTGTAAGAACTAGAGAATATCTAAATTATTTAGATAATTTTTTTTCTTTACTTAAATAATTTTTTAATTATAATTCAAATTATATTTTATATAAATATTTATTTTAATAAAACAGTAAAATATGTGAAAATATAAATCCAAAATTAAAAGAATTTTATTTAAATTATCTTGAGAAGCACTTCAATGAGAAAAAGAATACTGAATTGATGTTAATTTTTTACAAGATCTTGCAAAAAAATTAGTTTATCTTTCAAAATATAAATGATTACAAATAATTATTGTTATTTGATGATGAAATATTTTTAGATGAGTTAGTGGTGCATCAAATTGACTTGATAGATCACAAGCTGATTATATGTGAATGTTGGCGACCATTATGAATTGAATTGCTCTTTGAGATGCTATTGAAACTAATTGAAATGAAGTAAGAATTATGTCAGCTTTGGATATACCGAAAGTTGCAGAAACTTTTGTGAGAAGAAGAGCTTTGAAACATTTGGAAAAATGAAGAATAGTAATTTCGGTTGCTGGTAGTGGAAATCCTTATTATACAACAGACAGTGCAGCAGTGCTTAGAGCTTTGGAATTAGATTGTGATTTTATGGTAAAATGAACAAAAGTAGATTGAATATATGATAAAGATCCAGAGAAATTTGATAATGCTAAAAAATATGAAAATATTACATTATCAGATGCATTATGAAAATGATTGAAAATTATGGATCAGAGTGCTATTGCTTTGGCAAAAGATGAAAAACTTCCTATATTTGTTTGTAAAATAAATGATATTGAAAAAATTCTTTCAAAAAATATTAAATGAACTTATGTAGATATTGATTAGTATTATTTAAATTTTATTAATTATTAATTTTTTATGAAAATAGGTCTACTTGCATCTTATTTTGATGATTTATATATTATGACTTATTTAAATAAGTTTAATATTGAGTATGATATATATTTGGATTGGTTAAATTGACCTTATCCTGATAAATGATTTTGATTTTCACTTGAAAATATTAATAGATGAATTAATTATTTAATTAATAAATGAGTACAAAAAGTAATAATTCCACCCATTTATGAATTATATTTATCTTGAGATAATAGAATATTACCAATATTTTCTAATTATTTAAATTTTTGTTTACAAAAAAGTTTGGTAGGTAAATTATGATTTATTTGAGATATTAGTGATTGAGAAAAAATAAATGAACTTTTTTATAAATTTTCATCTAATTATAAACTTTGATCAAATCAAAAAAATATAAAAAAATTTAATTTTCCTTTCAATATTTGGTTTAAACAAGTTAATTTATGGAAGTATTTTTTGTATAATCTTTGATTTAAACAAGATTTGGTAAATAAAACTGTAAAAACTGATATAAGATATTTTAAAGATGCAAATGTAGATACTGTAATACCTTTGAATTATTGATATTTTGCATTTTCAAAAACTATAAAAAATTTCTTAAATACAAAAAAAATAAGATTTCATTGAAATTCTGTTTTGGAACAGATTATATTTGAAGTATTGTGAAATAATTGAAACAAAAAATATAATATAAATATTCATTACAATTGAAATATACAAATATTAATTAACTCAAAAAAACGAAATTGGATTATAAATAGATGAAAACAATCAAATTTTAACTTATTCTATCTAAATCTTGAACTATAAACTGAAAAACTTGTAATTATCAT
>NZ_JAEDAM010000083.1 GCF_018420025.1 Candidatus Vampirococcus lugosii
ATTGCAGCTTGTTTAAGTATAGTAAATCATTTACCATATTTTTCTTCATTACCAGCAGCAGTAACCATTTGGAAAGCTCACCAAAGAAGTACTATTAATGCTATAAATGCCATAATTCAAAGTACCCAGTTTATACCCTTTTGAATTACATCTAAAAATCATTCTCATTTCAAACTATCAGAACCAGGTGTATCAGGATTAATTCATCAAGGATCTGCTCAAAATCATGATCTTGCACCAGGATCTTGAGCAAAAGATAATGATCATAAAGATAATATAAAAATAGATAACAATAAAATAATTTTCTTAATCATATCCATTAAATTATAATAAATAAATGTAACATTATTATACAAATATTTTTCAATAATTCAAGTAATTTTTATATATTTTTTATTTTTTTTAATAAAACTAAACTATTTCTATAAAATTATAGTATAGAATTTTTATAACATTTTTTATATTTAAATATATATTAAATTAAAATAATTCTATGAGGTAAATTAATTTTTGTAAATTTCTATCTGACAATAAATCTTTTTTTGATTGATAAAAATCATTTAATTGTCATTCCAAATTATTAATTTGTAAATTTTCTAATATTTCATATAATGAATGTATTTTTTTTGTATCTTTTTGAGTTAATAAATAAAACTTTTCTTTATCAGTATTAATTTCTGTATCAATATTATTTTCTGTATCAATATTATTTTCTTTTTTTGTATAAATATCTTTTTCTGTATAATCCATTTTTAGATTTATTTTTTCTCATATATTTACATTTTTAGTTTCTCATTTACTGTTTATGAATTTTAAATTAATTTTTTTTAAATCTTCAATCATAGATTCTATTGAATTAGAATTTATATTACATATATCAAAATATTTACATAAAAAATCATTAAGTTCTGCTAAATTATTTTCATATGTAATATGATTTTCAATAAATCCTATAAATCAATCTCAAAGATTTTCTTTTAAAGATCTAGCAAGTATTTGAGGACATTTATTTATCAAATGATTCATATTATCATTTATATATTTATTTCTATGTTCAAAATCTTCAAATTTTATCCATCATTCTTTATAATGGCTTAAATTAAGACATATTTTGTCTACTCCAAAATAACTATAATCTATTTCATTTCAATCTCAATTATCATCAAATGTTGGATCATAATATTTTCAATCCATTTTTATCCAAGAATGCAAATATCAATCAACTCTTATATCACTGTTTAATATACTTTGTATCTCTCATACTATTCTTTCTCAATCAATTCATAAAAGTCTAGCAAAAAAAAGATAACTTAATACATATCAATCACAAACATTTTTTCATTTTTCCAAAAAATTTCATAATCTCCATGGTCCCATGTCTTTCGGTAGATTCTCTAATTTATTCAATATATCATAATCATATTCAGTATTGGAAATAATATATTCATAAATTGATTTTTTTAAATCTCATTTTTCTTTATTTAAATTATTTATTTGTTCCAAATTGGAATCAATTTTATCTTTATTTTCTTCAATATATTTTATATCAAAATTTGTATAATTATTCATTGATATATATAAGTTATTATTACTTACATAACATTCATTTCATACATTTCATCAACCCAAAGCTTTTAAATCATAATTATTTACAAATAATAAATGTTCATATGCATCCATATATTTTTTATTTATTGTTAGTTGTTGACAAATAGATTTTTTTAATTTATTTTTTTTCCTGATTAATGCAGAATATTTATTTCATTCTTTCAAAATAAGTATATCAGAATTATCCAAAGAAAATTGATCTTTAAGTATTTGTTCATCCGTTTTATTTTCTATCATATAATATGATACACTTCATAAAATAATATAAGAATTTCATTGATTTGATGTATAAATTTTGTTTGAATATATTCAGTCATTTATATCTATTATTTCATAATTTTTATTTAAATAATCAAAAAAATTAGCAAAACTCATTCAAAACATTATTCCCCAAAATATAAATAGACTTATTAATATTTTCATATTATTTTTATAAATTTAGTAAAAAAATTTAATTCATTTAATATTTCTTCCAAAATTTCATCATTATTTGGCTTTTCTATATCTATCCAAAAAATATATTCAAAAGGATTTTCTTTTGATGGTAAAGATTCTATTTTTGATAAATTAATATTTTTGGTAGCAAAAGATCATAAACATTTATATAAAATAGCAGGTTCATCTTTTGTTTTGAATATAATACTTATTTTTCATTTTTTATTTTTGAAATTTTTTATAAATTCATTATTTTCAAAAATTTCATTATTCATAGATTTATCTTTTATTATAAGAAATCTTGTAGTATTTCATCATTGATCTTGTATGTCGCTATCCAATATATTTAATCAATATATTTCACTACAAAATCCAGATGCAATAGCTCATATACTATCATCTTTTGATTCTGAAATCATTTTGGCAGCTAGTGCTGTATCAGAAAATTCTTGCAATTTTATTCAATTATTATTTATATATTTTTCACATTGCATAAGTGCTTGAATATGACTATATACTTTTTTTATTTTTGATATATCTTTTGTTTTTGCAAGCAATTTATGATTTATCATTTTGTAATATTCTCAAACAATTTCAACATCATTTTCATAAATATGATAAAAGTTTTCATATATAGGTCATGCATAACTATTTTCTATAGGAATACATAATAGATTTTTATTATTAATTTTTTGGAAAACATCTTTGAACGAAAAATTTCAATAAATTGAAGTTTCAATATTTAAACTATTTTTTAATAATTGTGATACTTCACTTGAATAAGAACCTATTATTCATTGATAATTTATTTTCATATACAATAATTTATTATATAAATTTTTTCTTTATTTCCATATGATATGATCATCATCTCAAATTAATGGACTATTCAAAATTCTAAATTTTTTATTTGTATTCCATATATCAACTAATTTATCAAAATTTTTATCTACTTCCAACATTAAATTAGCTAGTTCATCAATTTCTTCAAAATCTTTTTCCGTAAATTTATCAAATTTATTTCAAATATAATATGGTGCTTGAAGATATAAAATTTCATTATTCATTAAACTATGAAAATCATAAAAAACAGCCCAAAGAACTGGTAATAATCATTTATAACCTCAAGCATTAATAAAATTATCAGCATTTAATTTTCATTGTCTAATTCATAACCAAGTATTTGCAGACCAATCAAATTTTTCTTCAGGAATATTATATTGATCAAAATCAAGGAAATCTTCAAAAAATCAATCAGCATCAAAATTAATCCATTTTTTTTGATTTTGGTCCCAATATTGATTTATCCAATGATCCCAACTTCAATCAGAAAAATATGGAGCAAATCATGAACGAACTCTACAAGGAATATTTTTTGATTTCAAAATTGTTGCCATTAATATCGCAACATAACGACAAGTTACAACAATTTTATCTTCAACTTTTCTATCTTTATGAAATCATTTATCGTCAAGTCTTAATAATTCTGCAATCATTGAAACAGAATTAGGTAAGATATCATCTTCACATCTTAATCTATGCCATGGAAATTTTTCCATATCTCAATAAATTAAATTTTTATTTGCATTTGTATTAAGATCTCTTAATGTTACTCTATGAATAATTTGATGACTTATTAAATTTCATAATTGTTTTACATCATCTGGTAAGCTCTTTAAAAAATTTTCATAACAACCTGGATTTGTAAATACACTAAAATTTAAATAATGATTTAATATATTTTCATTCATACAAAATAATATTTAGATATATAAATATCTTTATATATTATATTAATTTTTTAAAAAAACAATACAAAATAAAAAAAATATCAAAAATATAAAGATATGTTTAATAAATGATATTCAAAAAAGGAATATAAAATAAGTAATTTTAAATTATGTAGTACAAAAAATATTTTTATTTTCTCGCAAATCCTTGATTTAAATCAAGATTTAGAAGAAAATAAAATTATAAAATTTGTGTACTACACAAATCTATTTTTATTTTCTTGCAAATCCTTGTCTAAATCAAGGATTTAGAAATTTTGTTCTACAAAGATGAGGTTAAATTAAAATTTCTATTGATATTTTTTTATTTTTATATATTAAATGTTTAATTTATTGTATAAAATTTAATCTTAATGATTATAAATAAAGAAAGATATTGAGATATCAATATTTGAAAATTAATTATATTATCAATATCGATAATATTGGCAGTATGGTTGATATGAATATTGTTATATTTCAATATAAAATACCAAAAAACGGTTGTGTTATACTCAGCATTATGAAATATAGATACTGCTTCTCAAATTTTAATAGATTTAGATATATGTGATGAAGATTCTAAAAATATTAAAATTACTTATAATGCAATTTCTTCCAAATATACATTAGATTGTGACTTAATAGAATGAACTATTCAAGATTATAAAATACAAGAATTAACTGATTTAAACACAATTAATGCTACGACATGAAAAGCAATTTATTCTATACCTGATAAATAATTATCAAAAATATGTTGACTTATAAGATAATATATTTATTATTAAGATAATAAATTTATATTTAAAATATATAATTATGAGCAAAAATAAAAAGAATAATTCAAAAAAGCATATTAACGATTTTAAATTTTTGTTTATAATATTTGTTGTAGCTATTATAACTATATTAACAATGGCTTGTTATTTTAAAAAAAATACTGTAGAAGTTTTTAGTTATTGAATGATGACTGATATAAATATAGCATCACAGACTATGATAGATTTTGATGTATGTAAAAAAGATTCGTCTCAAATTTCATTAGAATATAATAACATGAAAAATAATTATAATTTGAGTTGTGATTTGAATTTATCGGAATTTGAGAAATATATTTGGAAAATACAAGAAAATCAAAATATTAAAATACTAAACATTAGTTCTACAGGAGCTATATATGAATATAAATGATTAACAAAAAGTAATTAATAAAAAAATCTATTGAAAAATATATAAAATATTGTATACTACAATTGAATAGTAATTATGCAATTTTTTATATATTTTTAAAAAAAATAAATATGTCAAATATATATTATATGTTAACATTTACAATAATGTTTAGTTTGGTAGTATTATTAGTTTTTACTATTAGGTCTTTTATGCTAACAAATGATGCTTATTATTGAGTAAGTTTTGTGTCTATCAATAAAAATTATCAAATAGATACTTTGGACAATATTGATTATGATTCTGAAAACATTATTTTTGTAAAAAATATTCCTCAATCTTGTATAGATGATTCTAATCATTCTATATATTGTTTATCAGATTTAAAAAAAAAATGATGATTTTATAATGGAAAATGGTTCAAAGGCGAAGATGTTGGTTCTATAAATAATAATTCTTGTAATATAATAGTAGAAAATTGAGAAAGTATACAAACTGCAATAGATAAAGCTAAAGAAGATTATGTAATATGTTTAAAATCTTGAAATTATGAAGGAGATTTGGAAATAACAAAAGAATGAATTGTTTTAATTAGTATAGGTGAAGATAATGTTCAAATAGAATGAGACATTGTCTTGTCTGGTGTAGATGAAGATGATTTTAAAATAATTAATATAAGTAATAATTCTTGTGATATAACTGTAGAAAATTGAGAAAGTATACAAACTGCAATAGATGATGCTCAAGAAGATTATGTGATATGTGTAAAATCTTGAACTTATAAAGAGAATTTAGAAATAGATAAAAAATGAATTGCTTTAATAGGTGTCGGTACAGATAGATCAATATTGGATGGTACAGATATTAATGAACATTGAATATATATTTATAATTTTGATAATATTGAAATTAAAAATATTGAA
>NZ_JAEDAM010000084.1 GCF_018420025.1 Candidatus Vampirococcus lugosii
TCAGTTTTTTCTCTTAACTCTATTTCTTTTATTTTTTCTATCATAATATTTTCATTATTTATAAATATAAATTTATATATTATAACTATTCTTACTAAAAAAGCAAAATATTTTTAGTATAATTATTGCGATAATCTTGAAATAGATGGCTATACTGATTGGTATTTGCCTTCTATTAATGAAGTAGAATTGCTTGCTACTAATTTAAGAGATGAAACAAAAACTAATTATTGAATGCCACAATTATTATGGTCTTCAACAGAAGTTAATTTAGATAGTGCTAAATATTTAAGAACTCGGGATTTATCAAAATGAAGTTTAGTTAAAGGTAGTCATCAACCTGATATTCGTTGTGTTCGCTGGGTTCCTACTTGAAATGAAACTGTAACTATTAATGCACAAACATCTTGAGGAAATTGAGATGTTTTGATTGAATTGTTTGAATGATGAAATTGGGTTGAACAAGCTTTAACAGATTTATGAGCTTGACAATATCAAGTTTCTATTCCTTTATGAAAACAAATAAAAGTTTCTTGAATTGCTGATACTAATTATATGGTTGATTTTATAGAAGGAATTGATTGGTGTAATGATGAAGATGAATGTATTTTTGTTTCTATGGAAGATACTTATAATATTACAGTAAACTTTAAAGAATATATACCACATCCTTTTTGAGTTAATCCAACTTATTAATCTAAATTAGGAAAATTGATATATTTGTGAGAATATGAAAGAGATTGAATACAGTGACATCTTATGACACATCTTAGTTGTTGAAATTTAAATAATCCATGAGGTCGGAGATTAGAATATTTTGCTGATAATTATGATACAATAAGTAATCGGGATTTAGATTGTGATAATTCTAAACAAAGTGATCAAAAAATAGAATGGGTTTGAGAAGAGAGGTTTAGTACTTCACATGAAAGGTGTTGAGATAATCGGGAGGATTGTTGAAGTTCTACTAATGGTTATAAAAATACACAAGAAATTATTGAACATTACGAATCTTTGGATAGTGATAATACAGCAACAGCAGCACATTTTTGTGATAATCTTACTATTGATGGTTATGACGATTGGTACTTACCTTCTACAGAAGAATTGAAATTGTTATTTTCTAGATGGGGAAATCGGTCTTGGGAGAGAAGTTTAGGTATTACATGATGACGGTCAAGATATTGGACTTCAACACAATCAAATAATAGATATGCTAAAACAATTAGAAAGAACCAAGAAGAAGACACATGGCAGAAAGGTGAGGAGGAATATGTTCGTTGTGTTCGTTTTTGATATTAATTGTATTTGTTTTTATAATTATTTTATTATTTGATAAAATATATTTATTTTTACAAAAAATACTCTAATTTTCTCTTGATTTTTTTACAAAAAACAATATATATAAACATATGAGACTAATATATACTAATACATACTATTAAATATTATATTGTTTCGTTTTTTAAAAAATTACTATAATAACTATTATGAATACAGGTACTATCAAATTCTTTAATGAAGAAAAATGATATGGATTTATTACACCAGATGATGGTGGTAAAGATATATTTGTACACAAAACTAATTTAGATTGTAATGTTTCTGAAGGTGATAGAGTTGAATTTTCAACTTGAGAATCTGAAAAATGAATACATGCTGAAAATGTGCAAATAGTTTAATTACATTTTGATTTTGGTTTTTAAAAATAAGAGATATTTTATTATCTCTTATTTTTTTAAATTTATAAAATTTAATTTTGTAATTCAAAATCTATAGAATAATATTTATTATTTCATTTTCAATCTATTGAATACAATAAAATATTGTATTGATCAGTTTCTATTATTTCAAAATTTTTTAATTTTTTTCAAGAAATATTTTGTATATCGTAATTTTTGGGATAATAAAAAAATTCACATATTATCAAAAATATAAGTTAAATTTAAAATATGTTTTTCTCTTTCTGAATTTGATATTTCATATTTAGACTCCAAATTTGATATAAAATTTTCATAATATGTTGGAATATTTAAGTCATATGAAATATTTATTTTATAATTTCATTCTTTAAATTTTCAAAAATCAATTATATTATTTCCTTGACTGTACAATAATTTATTTCCAGAAAAAATTTGTATATTTTTATCTACAAATCAATCAATTTTATTGTAAGAATAATTAAAATCCCAAGAATATATTTTATTTTCTTCAAATTGTGTGGATAAATTATTTTTTATCAAAAAATCATTAAATTCATTTTTTATATTTGGAATATAAATTTGAATATATCATTTTTGAATTATTTTATTAAAATTTTGTAAAGCTAAATTTGTTAATGATAAAAAATTTTTATTTATAAAATTATTAACTTCTTGCATATAAATTGCTTTTTTTCAATCTCAATTATTTGATTCAATTTTATCTGTATTTGCATTTATAAATTGCCATTCCCAAATTTTTTTTTCAAATCAAGGTATTATTTCATTAAATAAATCCGATTGCAAAAATATAATTCAATCTATTGAAATATCAGGGAAAGCTTGATTATGAATATCAATAATATTTTGTCAATCTCTATCTGTAAATCATAAAACATTACTTGAAACAAAACCTATATCATTTTTACTTATATTTTCTTGTCTTCGTTTAGGTGCTTGTATTTTTGCATCTGGATTTATATGATTTACTTGATAACTATCTATTAATTCATAATTTAATAATCTTCAATTTTCTATTTGTACTAATATATAACTTCCAAAAAATCATCAATTTGGTCTTACTTCATTTGAATTTTGTAATGCAATTATATAATTTTGTGTTTTATCTTTTCATAAAAGATAAAAAATTGTTTTTTTATATTCAAGAGATTCTCATAATAAATTTAAAAAATCTTCATATTTATTTTTGGTGATATTGTTTATTTTATAAATATTATTTTCAAAATAACTAACAATAACAAATAAATCTTCAGTATTTTCATCAAAAATATTTCATTCAAGTTTATATGTGTCAAGAATTACTTTTAATGAAAGTAAAAATCTAGATAAATCAGAATCAAATGACCAAACATAAATAGCTATATCTTCAATTTTTTCTTCCAAAATATTGAAATCAATTCATCAAGAAGAAATTGCAGGAGAAATAGTATTATAAGCAGAAAATAAATAAAAAAAACTAAACAAAAAAAATATATAAATATAACTTATATTAATAAATATTCTTTTAAAAATAGATTTTTTTTTGTAAGGCTTTCTGAACCCAATTGTTTTCATAATCAATTTAAAAATATAAATGAATTATTCAAAGTTGTTATATAAATAAACTTTTTTTTTTCAATAGATTCTTGTATCTAATTGTGCTGTAAATGTTTTTTTAGTAGATACATTTGAAACTATCTGTTATAATTATTACTTATACTTACATTTTTTATTGATTTTTTATTTAAAAACATTATAAATATGGACACATATATATTTTATATAATTAAAAAATTTACAAATGGGTAGTTTATATCTTATTTTATATAATTTAAATGCTCTTTTCTCTTTAGCTATTTTTATAATTGCGATTTTGGAATTTATAGATTATGAATATCCAAATAGAAAAAAAGTAAAAGCAACTATAGATAAACATTTAGATCCACTTTTGAAAAAATTTAATATAAAGTTGGAAG
>NZ_JAEDAM010000085.1 GCF_018420025.1 Candidatus Vampirococcus lugosii
GACAAAAAATAATAATTATTACTTATCAATAAATTATATATTATTCTAGTTTTATCTATATAGTAGTAATTATCTGTTATTAATTTCTTAAAATCTTGTATTCATATTGCTATTTTTTTCATATCTTTATTTTTTTAATATTACTAAATCTCTTTCATTATAATTTTTTATTTACCAAAATCAATATCTTTTCCTCGCCCGGGCGGGAATATAAAAAAGCATTTAATTACTAGTTTCAATTTGTAAATACATTCTATCAGATTTATAAAATAAATAACTTATCCAAAAATATCATAATATAATAATTATTGGTATTACTATTCATATATTTTGTTCCAAACTAATATTGTATATATAATGTGTTGATATTCAAAACAAAATTCAGAAAAATGAATATTTTAATAGTTTTTTTCTTGTTATTCAATAAGAATTTATCAATCATATATTTCATGTAAAAATTATATGTGCTATGAAACCTATTAATCATCTTGCCAAAATCAAACTAAATCATCATATTATTATAGTTGAAAATAATTTTTCTCAACTAATAAAGTTGAATAAATATACAACATTTTCAATAAAAGCAAATCATAATGCACTCAATATTGAAAAAAGCAATATATCATTACTAGATATTTTTCGTTTTTCATAAAAGTTTATTCATAACATAAACTTCATCATTTCCTCTCATATAGCAACAAATATATAATATTTGTAAATATTATCAATATCTAAATATATAAATATATATCATATAATTATAAATAAAAATGAAAACATAATATAATTTATAATAAATAATTTAGTTATATTTTTTCAATTGACTATTAAATACAAAATCATTAATATGATTGAACAATATAGCCAAAAATATAAAAATATAGATAAATTATTTATATTTTCAATATTTATAAAATTATATTTATCATATCATATTATTCATAATAAATCTGAATAATAATAAATAGAAAATCAAGCTATCAATCAAATTATTATTAATATAAATAAATATTTATACTTTTTTTGAGTATATCAAAAAATATTATCAAATAGCCAAAGCCATAAATTTAGTATTAAAAAACTAAATGGGAGTAAAATTAAAAATTTAATCATAACTAGTATTGATTTTGTTTGATAAATTTGTAAACTACAAAAACTATTTAATTATAAAAAAAATAAATCAAAAGTCAAAGATGGATATAATTAAAATTTATACAGATTGAAGTTGTTTATGAAATCCATGACCAGGTGGATATGCTAGTATACTGATATTTTGAGAAAATACAAAAAAAATATTTTGATCACAAGAAAATACAACTAATAATAGAATGGAATTACTTGCAGTGATAAAAGCTTTATCACAAATAAAAAAAAGAAAAATACCTATAGAAATAAATGTTGATAGTAAATATGTTTGTGATTGAGTTGAAAAATATTTACAAATATGGGAAAATAATTGATGGAAATTATCAAATAAACAAACTGTTAAAAATCAAGATTTATGGAAAGAATTAAGTTTATTATTAAAAAAATTTACTAGTATAAAACGAAATTGGGTAAAAGCACATAACAATAATCCAATGAATGAATTAGTAGATAAACTAGCAAGAAAAGAAGCTGAAAAAATTAAAAATAATATTTAAATATTATAAATAATAAAAAAATTATGTTAAAAATTGATTCTCTGAATGTAAAAGTAGATGAAAAAACTGTAATCAATAATTTAAATTTTGATTTTGAATTATGAAAAAATTATGCTATTTTGGGAAAAAATTGAACTTGAAAGTCATCATTATTTTTTACTATTATGTGACATCCATTTTATAAAGTAAATAGTTGAACAATATATTTAGATTGAGAAAATCTATTGCAAATGACTCCCGACCAAAGATCTAGCAAATGAATTTTTTTAGCTTTTCAAAATGTTCCTGAAATTCCTTGAATAAAATTATTTGAATTTTTGAAAATGATTTACAATTCACAATTTGATAAATCTAAACAATTAAGTTTTATGAAATTTAAAAAATTAATAGAACCTATAATAAATGAATTATGAATTTCAAAAGATTTTTTGTTTAGAGATTTAAATGTTGGATTTAGTGGTTGAGAAAAAAGAAAACTTGAATTATTACAAATTAAATTATTAAAACCTAAATATATTTTGTTGGATGAAATAGATTCTTGATTAGATGTAAATTCTTTACATAAATTATGAGATACTATTAAATCTATTTGTTCAAGTCAAACAAGTTTTATTATTATTTCACATTATTTTGATATTTATAATTATATAGATATAGATAAAACTTTGATAATTCAAGATTGAAATATATCTCAAACTTGATGAAAAGATCTTATACAAAATATTAAAAATAATTGATTTAAATAATTCATAATTATTTACAAATCTTTTATATTATTAAATATAATAAATTATGTCAGAAAATAATTTTATAGATTTGCCAGAAGATGTAAAATATGCTGTTATTCTGAAATGAATAGATGAAAATGTTATCAAAAAAATATCTATAGAAAACAATGAACCTTATTGGATGCTTGAACATAGACTTAAATCTTTGGAAATATTTAATAATATATCTATGCCAACATGGGGACCAGATATTTCTGATTTAAATTTTGATGATGTTATATTTTTTGCAAAACCTGAAGCTATGGAAAAATATGCAAAAGATTGGGAACAAGTAGACCCTAAAATTAAAGAAAAATTTGAAAGATTATGAATTCCTGATGCAGAAAGAAAATATTTAGCTTGAGCTTGATGACAATATGATTCTTCAATGGTTTATCATAAAATAAAAGATAAATGGTCTCAAAAATGAATTATATTTGAAGATATGAATGAAGCTTTACATAAACATGAGGATTTAGTAAAAAAATATTTTATGAAACTTGTATGACCTAGTGATCATAAATTTTCTGCTTTACATTGAGCAGTATGGAGTGGTTGAACTTTTATTTATATACCAAAATGAATTAAATTGGAAGAACCTTTACAAGCATATTTCAGAATGAATACAGCAAATGGTTGACAATTTGAACATACTTTGATAATAGTAGAAGATGATGCAAAATGTGATTATATTGAATGATGTTCTGCACCAAAATTTGATTCTCGTGCATTACATGCAGGTTGTGTAGAAATTTTTGTGTGAAAAAATTCTAAAATGAGATATTCATCCGTAGAAAATTGGTCTCTTGATACTTATAATTTAAATACAAAAAGATCTATAATACAAACAAATTGATATATGGAATGGATATGATGAAATTTATGAAGTTGAAAAACTATGTTATATCCTATGACAATATTAAAATGAGATAATAGTAAAGCTGATCATTTATGAATTGCATTTGCATGAGAATGACAAGTACAAGACACTTGAGCAAAAGTTTTACATATATGAAAAAACACTTCTTCAAATATTTGACAAGTAATATATCAAAATTACATCCATGATGAGTTGAATTTTTTA
>NZ_JAEDAM010000022.1 GCF_018420025.1 Candidatus Vampirococcus lugosii
TAGAGAGGTAAATATTGAATTATCAAAAATAATAAAATCACATAGAATAAGTTCAATAACTCAAACTTGAGCTAATTTGATATATTCTTTTAGATCAGATGTTAATACAGGAAGTTTTGATTTATTTGCTGATTCATATTTTGAAAATTTAACTTGAAATATTCAAAATTTTGATATAAATAATTGAACTTGAAGTGCTAATATTACTGGTTTGCTTGGTAAGACAAGATATTATTATAAATTAGTATTAGATGATGATTATTTGACAGGAACTTTTAGAACTGCTAATCTTGTTTCTCCTGGTGATACAGAATCGACTTGAGTTACTTTATTGACTTGATCTAAAGTTGGAAGTGGTTCAAAACTAAAATTATCTAATAATATTGTAATTAAATCTGATTTAGATGATTCTAATGTTTTTTCTTGAAGTTTATCTTTATCTTGAGATATTGAAGTTGAATGATGAGATTGGGATTGATCTATAATACCTCCTAGTAAGATAGATGAAAGTGAAATTGATTGAGCTTGATTAACTTGAAATAATGTATTTATGAAATTATGAGCTGAAAATTGAATTACTCTTAAATCTGATGAAAATAATCCTTTTAAAGTGTCTGTTGAATTAGAAGATTGAGAAGTATGAAAAGAATATGATATATATAGATCAAAAGATTGAATGGGATGGTGAGAACTTATTGCTTCTTGTGTATTAAATAATAACAAAGTATGTAATTTTGAAACAGAAACCTTTTCATATTTTGTATTTAATTCTCAAGAAGATGAAGAAGTAGATTTAGAAAAATATGAAGTAGAATTTAATCTAGATCCTACAGATTTAGATTTAGAAGTTAAAAATTTAAGTTGAGATATACAAGTTGGAAGTTGAAATATTTATAATTTAGAAAATTGAAGTTATACATATATAGCAAGTGCAATATGATATGAAAGTGAAGAATGATGATTTGTTATAAATGGAACATGAAAAATTATTAATATTGAGTTAGATATTACTATTCGTAGATGATGATGAGGTTGAACAAATATATATTGGAAACCTTATGAAAATGATGAATCTGAAGAAGATGATAACGAAGATAATTCTGAAGAAGATGATAACGAAGATGAATCTGAAGAAAATGATAACGAAGATGATTCTGAAGAAAATGATGAATTTGAAGAATCTAAAGATGATGAAAACATTATTGAAGATGAAAATATTGTTGAAGATGAAAACAATATTTATAATGATATAGAATATACTATTGAAAGTATAATAATACATAATTCAAAAACATTAATAAATATACCAGTTTTTGATTCTGTTGATGTTCAAAATAGAGTTAATTTATTAAATAAATTAATTGTAAATCAAATAAAAGATAAAAGAATATCAGGTCGTGATTTATCCAAGTTTATAAATTCTTATAATGATTTATTAATAATAATTAAAATTATTAATGATTTATCTGAGCATGTTAATGATACTAAAAAGCTTAAAGATATTTGAAGAATAAAAATTGAAGATATATTATCAATTTTAAATGATTATGATAAAATTATTTCTTCAGATAATTTGGTAGATGATGAATTTGAATTAGCTTTATCTTTTATGAATAGATATGGTTTGACAAATTATACTAGTGTTGATGATTTTAGACCAGATGATGAATTAACATTACAAGAATTTATTAAATTCTTTGTATTATTTGGAACTAATGTGGTGTGATTGGAACAAGTATGACTTGATATGGAAAATGCTAATTCTTCAAAATTAGTTAATAGATCAGATGTATTTGTTGTTTTAGTTAAAGTTATTTTGTGAAGAAAATTGGATGAATCAGTTTATCCAAATTGGTATAATTATTTTGAGTTTGTTAGATATCTATGACTTACTAAAGAAGAAGATGTTTGGGCTCAAGATAGACCTATTACAAGATATGAATTAGCATTAATTCTTTATAGATCTTGGTTGTCAAATTGATTATTTTAAAATTATTATATATTATTCTTAATCTCTGGATTTGTATTATTACTTTTCCAGAGATTTTGGTAGTCCAAAAATTGACAAATTGTATGTTTTGTATATAATTTTGATTACCTGGTGAAGGTGCTATGATATTTAGTTTATATATTAAACTATATTTATATTTTAATTGATAAAAAATATGTCTGATACACTTGAAAAAAAAGAAGAAATTGTTGCCCCCGAATATAATATAAATGATTTTTTGGATAGGAATAAAGATATAATATATTCTGATTTTTGAATAGAAGCAGAAAATTTAGAAGCAAAAAAAATAACAGAAGATGAATATATTATTTATAATAATATTAACGAAAGCCCTATATTAATATTAAATCCTGATTTAAAAGAAATGTTATTTGTAAATATTTGAAGTGATATAGACAAAAGACGATATAAATATTCAGCATTGATATTATGATATGATATTGAATATAATAATGATTGAAGTTTTTCATTATACAATAATGAATTTAAAGAAAAAGAATGAGAAAATAATACTATTAAGTCAAAAAAAACTTGAGAAATAGATGTTTTTTCAGAAGAATTTATTAAAGCTTGGGATAAAATGTATTTTGTTAAAATTAGATGACATGTAGATTCTGAAGTAGATTTTAGTTATGATGATTTTGATGTATTTAATAATATTTGAATGCTTAGGCCAAGAGATGTAATAAGATATAAAGATATAATTCCTGAAGATGAATACAAAAATCAAATGAAATTAGCAGTAGATAATTTGATTGATAATATAACTGATATTAGATATTCATATTTGGAAGATGAAGTTACAATTGAGGAATTAGATGTATATCTTAATTGATGAACTTTAGTTTATCCAGAATGGTCATCATGATGATATGAAGTTGAAATTCCGAAATGAATTATATCACAAGAATTATATGATTTGTGAGTTGATATTATAAAAGAGTTAGAAAAAATGAACGAAGAAAAAAATGAAATAAAAGAAGATATACAGGCAAGGTTGGATGATTTAATTTAAGAATGTTATACTAAAAATATTTTTAAATATAAACAAAATAGTTATAGAAAAAATATATCATTATTATGATAACTTTAATTTTAATTCTATTTTTGAACCTGACTTAAACAAAATTATTATATAATATAATTTAGATTATAAATTAATTTTAGTGTAATTATTTATGTAAAAAAATAAGATTAAGAGATTTAGTATATTAATTTACTTTTCTCTTGTTTTTTAATAAAAAAATAATTGTTTTATAGTTATATATTGAAACAAATAATTTTTTTGTTAAAAACTAATATAAAATTTATTACATTTATAATGTATATAATTAATTATATTAAATAAAATATACATTTTTGGTTGAAAAAAATAAAAAAATAATTAATAATGTATTTATTTAATAATTAAATTAAAATTAATATTATGAGATGATTGATGATAGCTTTTATGTTGATTTCATGAGTTGTTTGTATATTTTCAATATTACTTATGTCACCTAAAGGTTGACTTTGAAGTTGAATATCTTGAGCAGGTTGAGAAGATTTTGGTAGCAAAAAAAGTATAGAATGATGACTTAAAAAATCTGTTATTATTAGTTCTATAATATTTTTTTCTATTGCTCTATTTTTGCCATATATTTAAATCTATATAGATAAACTAGATTTTATGAAAATAACACATTGGAAGTTCTTTAAGTATTTTTATTCATGAATACTTGTTCTTTGGATATTAATAACTGTGCATGTTGTATATGCATTTGTTTATGATATTTCTGAACAAGTGCCTGTTAAATGATGAACATTTGTACATTGAGTATTTTCTCAAGCTACATATTTGCCATATTTAAGTAATACTTGAGAAGATAAATTTTTTCAGTCTCTTTTGTTTAATTGATGTTTATCGCCATATGTTGATAATACAAATATAGAATTTGAAGAAGATTTATGTAATATTAAAACTTCAAATTTTAGAGTTTTTGAAATTAGTGTTAAAGAATGAAAAAAATGGAATGATTGAACTCCAATTACAAATGATGATATATTTTTTACTTATAATGAACTTATAAAAAATAATATACGAAATATATCTAGTTTAAATAGTTTTTCAAATTTGGAAATACAAGATCAATGAGATTTTATAAAAATTATATTTCCAAATTGAAGTAAAGATAATGAAATATTTCTTTCTAATTTTATACTTCCAAGACATTTACTTAAATGAAAAGATGTAACTTATTATGTAGAGAATTATTCAAATAATCCGATTTGAAGTAATTGTGCAACATTTAGACAATCTACTAGTGATAAAGATAGTATTATTTTTGATATGAATAATTGTGATGAAAGTTTTGTTATGAATTATCAAGTAAAAAATTTTGATAGTTTTGAGGATTTTCAAAAGTACCAAAAAAATTCTGATTTGATAGATCTTTATATTTGAAATGATTTGTTAAACTGATTTAGAAATAATAAAGTAATACTTAATAATTTTGTATCAATATTTTTTAATGTTGAAGCAGATAATGTATCATCTAATATTAGAAGAACTATTTCACAAATAATTTATAATAATATATATAAATGAGATTATAAAAAATATTTTATTAAAGATAAGTTTTTGTTTGATACAGATATACAATGATGAGCACCGAGAACAGTTTTTGAAGAATTAGAAAAAGAAATAACAAGCCCAAAAGAAGTAGAAGTTGAATTAGAAAATATGCCAAATGAATTAAATTTGGAAAATCTTACTTGAACTTTTTATTTGGATAGTATAGATGATTTGTTTAATATATCTTTTGATTTATGACAAAATTTTGATTCAGTATCAGTCCAACATAATGATTGACAAGCTTATGTATTGCAATGATATGATCAGTCAAGTATTGCAAGGTATAATATATCTGAAAGATTTCAAATATAAAAATTTGAAAAAATGATTATATATTGAGATGAAAAATTAATTGAGAAGAAAAAGAATTGTATAATATTTCCTTATACTATAAAGAAAAACCACTTGAACAAATACCTGCAACAAGTAATTCTTTAAATTATAATGTATTATATTTTAAAAATGAATTAAATGAATATGTAGTTTCCAAAATGAAAGAAATATTTGAATCTGAATGAATATTAGAATTTTTTACATTCAAATGAATTGATTCATCTGAAGAATTTCAATGACAAGTACAATCTCAAAATTATGATATTGTAATAAGATGAATTAATATGTGATTAAAAAAAGATATATCAAATATATTTATGACAAGTGACCCTCAAATAAATCCATCATGATATATAAATAATGATATGGCTTCAAATATAAATCAATATTTTATAAATGATTGAAAAACAAAAAATGATTTATTAAGTTCTATTCATTCAAAATATTCTAATGAAGTTCCTTTTATAATACTTGGTAAAGTTTATGGAAATTTGAATATTAAGAAGAGTTCATGAATTTCTTTTCCTGAAAGACTTTATGATTATAGATTTATTATAGATTATATTGACAATATAATAGTTTCCAAAAGACCTAAAATTGATTGAAAAAAGATATTAGATAATAAAAAATTTATTAATTTTATAAGAAAAAATATATCAGAATAAGTGTTTTTATTAAATAAAAATTTAAAAAATATATATGTGGGATAAAATTAAAAATATAGAAAATAGATATGATAATATAAAAGAACAACTCTGTCAAAGTGATATTTTTTCTGATAATGAAAAAGCTATAAAATTAAATAGAGAACTTTCCAAATTGCAGTGAACATATGATTTGTATCAAGAATATAAAAAAATATATAAATCATTAAATGAATCTAAACAATTACTTGAAATAGAAACCGATGAAGATATGTTACAGATGATAAAAGAAGAAATAAATACTTGTAAAGAAAGTATTTTAGATTTGGAAGAAAAGTTAAAAATAGAAATGTTACCTAAAGATCCCAATGATGATAAAAATGTATTTATGGAAATAAGACCAGCAGCTGGTTGAGATGAATCATGACTTTTTGCTATGGAACTTATGAGAATGTATTTGAGATATTGTGAAATTATTTGATGGAAAAGTGAAATAATTGAAGAGCAAGTTAGTGATATAGGTTGACTTAAATGATGTATATTAAAAATTAAATGAGATAGTGTTTTTTCAAAGTTAAAATTTGAAAGTTGAGTTCATAGAGTACAAAGAATTCCAAATACTGAAAGTAATTGAAGAGTTCATACTAGTACCGTGACGGTTAGTATAATGCCTGAAGTAGATGATTTGCAAGTAAATTTTAATAAAAAAGATGTTGATATTACAACATATGCAGCTAGTTCTGCCTGATGACAAAATGCTAATAAAAATCAAACATGAGTAAGAGTTATACATAGACCAACTTGATTAATTGTAACTATTTGAGAAGGTAAATCACAATTACAAAATAAAGAAAGAGCTTTTGATGTTTTGAAATCTAGACTTTTTGAAATACAACAAAAAGAACATAATGAAAAATTGCAAGAAGAAAAGTCTAATCAAATATGAACTTGAGATAGATCAGAAAAAATAAGAACTTATAATTTTCCACAAGATAGACTTACTGATCATCGTATAAAAAAATCTTGGTCAAATATAACATGAATTTTATCATGAGAAATAGAAGATATTGTTCAAGATTTGATTTTGGAAAATCAATCAAAATTATTAAGTAAACAAAGTGAATCTTAAAAACTAAATTATATTTTAAATATATTAAAAAATAAAAAATAAATGGAGAATAATTTTAATAAGAAAAATTGATTAAATAAAAGTGATTTATCATATTCTAATACTTTAGATTCTCAAATTATTGAAATATTGGATTCTTATAATGATTTGATGTCAAAAATAAATAATTCTAATATATTTAAGCTTTTTAAAAAATCTACTTTATATGATCCAGATCTTTATGAAGAAACTATTTTACATGTTTTGAATTGATGAAAAGTATTTGTAATGATAGTTAGTGAAATATGATGAAATTTTGAATCTTATAATATAGAATGATTGACAGTTTTTGATTTATTGGAAAATTGAGATGAATATTTACAAGATAATGATAGTAATAATTCTGTAAGTGTTTTTATCTCAAAAGCTTAATTTATTTAAAAATAAATTTAAATTTTTATGAATGAAAAAAATAATTATATATATGATCTAATATGAATAAATTACAAAAATACAGTTTCAAGTGCATCTTTTTCAAAACAAATAAATGATTTAATATTATATACAGAAAATTTTTTTGATAAGTTTTTCTATTCTTATTTTTTGACAAATATGTATTATTCTTTTAATGATGTTGAAAGAATAGAAGAAATACTTCTTTGACTTCTTCAATGAGAAAAAATTTATATATATGTTTATGTTTTGGGAGATAATGATTGTGTAATAGATAAATCTTTTATACCAGTAAATTCGGTTGATACTTTATTTGAGATAGCAAATGAATTTGATTCTGTTTATCAAGATATTAATTGTTCTTGTGATTTAAGAATTAAAGCATTTTTACCAAAACTTTAATAAAGAGTATATTAAAGTATATTTTATTTAAAATAAATTTTGTTCTTGATTTTTATATGTTAATATATATATAAAATATATTTAACTCGTTTTTAATAAAAATTTTAATAAATAAATGGAGATATATAAAATACAAAAAAGAAATTGAGAAATAGTTGATTTTGATAAAATTAAAATTAATCAAGCTATAATAAAAGCTATTAAATCAGTTTGATGAACTGATTTTTCAAAAGTAGATTTTTATACTCAAGAAGTAATTAATCTAATATTAGAAAATAATTTAGATGGTATTGTTGGTGTGGAGCAAATACAAGATTGTGTTGAAGAAATATTAATTAAAAATTGACATAATGAAACAGCAAAAAGTTATATTTTGTATCGTAATCAAAGAAATGAAAGTAGAATTGATAAAAATGTAGTAGTACAAGTAGAAAAAACTATGAAAGAATATTTAGATAGATCTGACTGGAGAGTAAATGCAAATGCAAATTCTTGATATAGTTTATGATGATTAATATTAAATATTTCTGGTAAAGTTGTTGCAAATTATTGGCTTTCTCATATATATCCAAAATATATTTGAAACTTACATAGAAACGGTGATATACATATACATGATTTAGATATGTTTGGTTGATATTGTGCTTGATGGAGTTTAAGACAACTTTTGGAAGAAGGATTTAATTGACTTTCTGATAGAGTGCAATCCGAACCTCCGAAAAATTTGCAATCTACAGTAAATCAAATGATAAATTTTTTGTGAACTTTACAAAATGAACGAGCTTGAGCACAAGCATTTTCAAGTTTTGATACTTATTTGGCTCCTTTTGTTCATAAATATAAAGAAGAATTAAAAGAAAACTTGATTGAATTATGAGTTAAATTTGAAACAAAAGAAAAAGAAAAAAATTATTTATATAATATGACTTATAAATATGTTTATCAACAATTTCAAAATTTTATTTTTTGATTAAATGTTCCCTCTAGATGGTGAACACAAACACCGTTTACAAATATAACATTAGATTGGAAATGTCCTGATGATTTAAAAGATAAAGCTCTTTATTTATGATGAATACAAAATTGAGAATATAAGAAAAAATATTGAGAATTAGAAGAAGAAATGAGACTTATAAATAGGGCATTAATTGAAGTTTATACGAAATGAGATGCGAATTGAAATGTATTTACTTTCCCTATTCCTACATATAATTTGACTGAAGATTTTCCACGAAATGATCCGTTAGTTGAAGATTTGTTTGAAATGACAGCTAAATATTGAATTCCATATTTCCAAAATTTTATTGGTTCTCAATACAAAATAATAAAAGATGAAAATTGAAAAAATAAAAAAGTAAAAAATGAGGATGCATATTCCCCATGAGCTGTAAGAAGTATGTGCTGTAGACTTCAATTAGATTTGAAACAATTAGAAAAAAGATGAAATTGACTTTTTGGTTCTGCTGAAATGACTTGAAGTATTTGAGTAATTACAATTAATATGGCTAGAATATGATATAATTATAAATGAGATATTGATTGATTTAAGAATAGAATTAAATTTTTGATGGATTGAGCTAAATCATCATTAGAAATTAAAAGAAAAGAATTATCTAAATGGTTAGATAAATGATTATATCCATATACAAAAAGATATTTACATTCTTTTAGAAATCATTTTTCTACGATATGAATTAATTGAATTAATGAAGCTATATTAAATTTTACAGATTGAAAAGAAGATATTACAAGCAATTTTTGAATAAAGTTCGCTGTTGAAATTATGGATTTTATGAGAGATATTTTGAAAGAATATCAAGAAGAGACTTGAAATTTATATAATTTAGAGGCGACACCTGCAGAATGAACTACATACAGATTTGCAAAAGAAGATAAAAAGCAAATATCAGATATTATTCAAGCTGGAACACAAGATGCACCTTATTATACTAATTCAAGTCAAATACCTGTTGCTTATACAGATGACCCATTTGAAGCATTAGATTTACAAAATGAATTGCAATGTAAATATACTTGATGAACAGTATTGCATATGTATATGTGAGAAAGAATTTCAAGTGCTCAAGCTTGTAAAAGTTTTGTTAAAACAATAGTAAGTAATTATCAATTACCATATATAACAATTAGTCCAACTTTTTCAATATGTCCTATACATTGATACATTGCTGGAGAACACGAATACTGCCCAAAGTGTGATGAAGAAAAATGATATAAGAATGTATAATAGCAATTTTAAAATATTATTAAATAACTTTAAATAATGTTGACTTTTTTAAAAAAATCTTTAAAACAAAAATCCTACCTTCTAAAAAAAGGAGACTATTAATATGAGAATTTTAACCGTATTTTTGTTTGTTTTTTTTCTTACGGCATGTCAAACTACATCCGTTAGAAATCAAACTTCTGGTGCATTACTTGGTGGTGTGCTTGGTGGTATGCTTGGTGCACAAGCTAAAAGCTATCAAACTGCTGCTGTGATTGGTGGTACTTTAATAGGTGCTAGTGTCGGAAGTAATATAGGTGCTAGGATGGATTCTGTTGACAAAATGATGACAAAAAAAGCATTGGAAGTCAATAGAACTGGACAAAGCACAGAATGGAAAAATCCTGACACTAATAATCAATATAGAGTAACACCAACTCGCACTTTTTCTTCAAGTACTTCTGTTTGTAGAGAATATGCGACGGAAGTCTTTATTAGAGGAAGACAAGAAATGCTTTACGGAAAAGCTTGTCGAGAACCTGATGGAACTTGGCAAGTACAATAATAATTAAATATTTGATTTTTTTAGGAGTAGTATTTCTACTCCTTTTTTTGTTTTTTTAACAAATTGAGTGGATAAAGTTTAAAACAAGGATTTGCGAGAAAATAAAAAAATCTAAATTGTAAGAAAAAGTATCGTTGTTAAAAATATCAATAATAGAACTTTTCAATAACCTTATAAGGAGTTCTATTTTCTAGTTATTGTTATGTCAATTTACAAATTTTTTTCTAAAAAACAAACTCTTGTTTTTTTGCTCTTTTGATTATATTCTATATCGTAGGCATTATACATTGAATTATAGTTTGTTATTAAATAAATTACATTAATTTATAGAAATTATTTTTAATAACCATATACAATACAATCTTACATATACTTCATTTGATGTATCATAAAATTTTTATTTACTTGAATTATAATAAACATTATATATGTAATATAAAAAGACTTTACAAAAGAATTTTCTTAAAAAAATAAGAAATAGTTTTTTTAGATTTTTAAATAAAGTTAAATTTTTATAAAAAATACCATATAATTTTTCATAGGTCTCTAAAGAAAAAAGAAATGGACTAATTCTTATATTCAAGATTTATTAATTCCAGAAAACTAAAAATTACAGATAATTCTAATAAAAATTTTTCTAAACTAACTTCAGGTTCTTCTTTCAAAGATATTTCAAGATTATCATTACTATTTTTTAAATAAAGATAAATTTCATCTCAAATAAAAGCAATGTTTACATTGCTTGTGCTAGTTTTTTGTTCTAATTCCAGTAATTGACTTTGCATTTTAGGAGTTAAAATACTTCAAACTTCAATTTCATCTTCACAAAATACATCATATGTCTTATTAAATATTTTATCATTTAATTGTATTTTTTTTTCTTTAGGTAAATTTTTTCTTCTATAAAATAACTCATATAAAAAAATTCAGACTAAATATAAAATTATTAAAATTAACATAAATCCTCAAAATCATATTTGTGATATAATTGGAAAAATTACACCCATAATTCATTGAAAAATTTTTATAATTAGAATTATTATAAATAATACAATTGCAAATCAATTAAAATATAGTCTAGCTTTATTTGCAATAGCTTTAAAAGGAGATATAGATTTAAGAATCCTTACTCTCTTTTTTATTTTTCTTTCAATATTTTTTATTCTACTATACATCAAAATTCCATAATCTGTAATATATTCACTTCTTGTTTCTCTACCTTCGCTATCAGTTGACTCTGTAACTCTAGATAAACAAAAATCTACTCACATCACAGATAAATCATTTTTCTTATAAAAAAAAGAATCTTCACTTCTTCTTACTGTATTATAGCTTGGATCTAATAAACCAGACTTGTTTGAATATTCATAAAAGCATATTTTAAATAAATCATCTTTTATAGAGTATTGAAATCAATAAAAAGCTTTTTCTAAAACTTTTCAGTAGACCCCTTCTTTTATCTTTTTAGAAAAATTCTTTTTTATAGCTGACCCTATAATTAACCATATTATCAAAGAACAAAGTCATAAAAAGACAACTATATGAATTATTTCAATTAGTTCTTGATCATAGTTTTTTAAAAATACTTGATAAAATAAAAAGATTAATAGAATTATAAAAATAACATTGTTTATCATTAAGTAATTATTATACTTCTTTTGAAGATTTATTACTTCTCTGTAATCTTTAGATACTTTGAATTCATTTATAACTTTATTTATTTCTGATTGTGTAAAAATATTCATTGCAAGTATTAATTATAAAATATAATTATTGATATTTATTTTTTTCACTAGCTTGTTTTTAACTTAAAATATTTCATATTTGGCATAAATTCTATTACATTTCTTAAGAATTTTTGTGCTGTAATTGCCTTTTTATCTTTATGTATTTCAATATAAATAATTCTGGCCTTTCTCTCAATAGTTACATATATTATATATTTTTTTTCAGTTTCTAGGTATTTTGATTTGATATAGATTCATCAATTCTTCAATACAATCATCTAATGGCATATAGACAATAAAGTTTTTTAAATCAATGTTTTCTATATAGGAATAGATTGGGGAGCTTGATTTTGAAGCAATGTTGCTTGAATTTGCTCGTCTACTAATAGTAGCTGTGCTTAGTATTTATACTTCATTACATATTTCTCTATATGTTTTTCCCTTTATTATGTCTTTCTATAATTTTACATCTCAAATGCCCTTGAGTATAATCTTTTTTTCTGTATATATTCATTATTTAATTTGCTTATTTATTTAAAGATTACTATCTTTATACTGAATTTAATTATACTGAATTTAATTTTGTTTACAATGTTTTTAGACTAAACATTTACTTTTTAATTTTTAATATAAATAATATGGCAATAATATTAGCTTACATTTTAATGGTTTTAATTGGAGGAATTGTATTGTGGATTATTGCAAAACTATTTTCAGGCTATCCTCCAAATATTATTCAATGTTTTGTTGGTGCTGGTATAGCTGAGTTTGTTAGTTTATTTGACATACCATTTATTCCTTTTATAGTATTATTTATTGTTCTTATCAAAATTGGCAGATTTGAAGCTGTGCCAGCTTTTGTTGCAACAATGCTATTGAATAATGAAGTTGTTCTTATTTGGAATAGTTGTAGTAACACTTACTGATATATTCGGCTAAGTTAAAAATTACATCACATAACACGGTGTATATGGTTCGATTATTTTTGTTTAATTAGATTTCATAAGGACTGCAAAAATCAACTCTACCAAATTTTGGATTTAACATTTATTAATTAATAAAAATATTTATATTCAGTAAATATTACCCAAATTGTTATGTTGAAAGTGTTTTTTTACTAGATTATCAAAAAATTTACAATCAAGGTTTTCGTATGATAATCTTTGATATTGATAATACTTTAGCCCATCATGGAGAAAATCCAAGTGAAGAAATAGAAAACCTTTTTCAAGAAATATATAAAATCGGCTTAAAAACTCTACTTTTTTCTGATAACAGTACTGAAAGAATTAATCAATTTTGTAAAAATATTGATTCTTCATTTGTCGCTGAAGCAAATAAACCTAATATATATAAATTAATTAATGCACTTGAAAATTTTAAATTACTCAAAGAGCAAAGTATTTATATTAGTGATCAAATATTTAGAGATATTTGTATGACGAATCAAGCATGAATTAAAAGTATCTTGGTTAAATATTTACGCAAACCAAATCAAAAAAAAAGGTATTCATCGTCGTTTGGAAAATTTTATTTTATGGTTTTATTCAAAAAGTAAGAAGTACCAAAGCTTGAAAAAGATTTTGAAAGATGATCAAAATAATATTAGAAAAAGAAAACTTTTTTGTGAAATTCATCCTATTTTTTAAAAATTTCTGTAATAAAAGAACAATTGAAATATAATTTAAAAGATCTTTATAAAAGAAATAAATTTGCAAAAAATATATCCAATGTAAAACTTGATAATTTGATTTCACAATACTCTATAAAAATAATCAAGAAAGACAAAGCTCATCTTTGTAGAACAAAATTTCTAAATCCTTGATTTAGACAAGGATTTGCGAGAAAATAAAAATAGATTTGTGTACTACACAAATTT
>NZ_JAEDAM010000086.1 GCF_018420025.1 Candidatus Vampirococcus lugosii
ATAATGAGTGACATAAGTTTTTCAATTATATTTGCGAGTACTTTTTTTAATAAACATATTATAATTATTACCACTTAAAATAATAAAAGATAAAAAATAATATATTTATTATAATGAAAAAAGTATAATTTCAAGAGAAAATGCAATAATACTCGCCACTACAAAACTAACTATTTTTTGTCTATAAAGATGAGTTCTAAATATAGAATACTATATTATTTTAAAGTTGAAAATATTTTATTTTTGTTTAATATATATTTATATTTAAATATATAAATAATTATGAAAAACAATGTTACACAAAGATAAAGATAAAGATAAAGATAATAAAAAAAATTTTTGGGATATAATATATATGATTTTAAAAATAATATTTTTTCCAATTTATATAATAATATTGATATTAAATATTATTTTAGAATTTATTGAATATTATTTTAGATAATTAAAATTTATTTATCAAAATATTTATTTTTTTTTGTGTTGAATAAAATTTATTTATCATACAATTTTTTTTATAAAAAAGAACTTGATTAAATAATAAAAATAATTATTCATTCTAAATATAGAATACTATATTATTTTAAATAAATTAAATAAATAAATTATGTTTGATTTAAATTCTCATGTAAAAACTTTATTGAATGAATATTTAAAAAAATTTCCAAATGAAATTGATAGATATGAATTATTACAAAATCAATTACAAAAAAATGATGATTTATCTACTAGGAAAAATTTTGAATGACATATGACTGCAAGTGCATATATTTTATCAAGTGATAAAAAACAAATCGCAATAATTCACAATATTAATCTAAATAAATGGTTAGCTCCTGGTGGACATTGGGAAACTTGAGATAATGAAATGTACAATAATGCCAAAAGAGAAGCAATAGAAGAAACTTGAATAAAAGATATAACATTATTTGATTGGCATACAGAAAATAATTTAATTCCTATAGATATTGACACACACTATATACCTGAAAATCCCAAAAAAGAAGAGGCTGAACATTATCATCATGATTTTAGATATGTTTTTGTATTAAATAATTTAACTACTGATATAAAAATACAACTTGAAGAAGTAAAATGATTCAAATGGATTAATATTTGAGAAAATTTGGAAAATTTTTCTTGAAATAATGTAATACAAAAAATTTGAGAAATTATATAAAATATTTACATAAAACTAAAAATAAATACAAAATGAAAGCAGAAGAGAAAAAAATTTTAAAATTTTTGACTTGAGATGAAAATTTTATAATTCCAGTTTATCAAAGAAATTATGAATGGACTGAAAAACAATGTAAACAGTTATTTGATGATTTAATTTTGATTAACAAAAATAATTATCAAACATATTTTTTATGAACAATTGTAGTTTATAAAGATGATTATTGAAAAGATTTTTTAATTATTGATTGACAACAGAGATTAACAACAATTTCTATCTTGTTGTTAGCAATTTACAATATTTTAAATGAATGAAATATAAAAAGTGAAGAAATTGAAAAAGAAAAAATTTTGGAATTCTATTTAATAAATAAGTTTCAAAAAGATAAAAATAAACAAATAAAATTGCAATCAGTAGAAAAAGATAAAAAAGCTTTTTTTTGAATTTTTGAAGAAGAATTTATAAATAATTCAAAAATAACTGAAAATTATATTTTTTTTAAAAATAAAATCTTGGAAAATAAAATAAATATAGATAACTTATATAAATCAATTGAAAAGTTAGTTATTGTAGAAATAATTTTGAAAAGATGAGAAGATGATCCACAATTGATTTTTGAAAGTTTAAATTCAACTTGACTTGATTTGAGTGAATGAGATAAAATTAGAAATTTTCTTTTGATGAAACAAAAACCTGAAAAACAAGAAGAATTATATAAAAATTATTGGTTCAAAATAGAAGAAAATACAAAATTAAATTGAAGTGAAGTATATAAATTAAGTGCTTTTTTTAGAGATTATTTGACTATGAAACAAAGAAAAATTCCAAATGAAAAAAATATTTATTTTGATTTCAAAGAATATTTCAAAAAAAATAGTTTTGAAATTGAAGAAATTTTGAAAGATTTATTAAAAAATTCAAAAAATTATTCAAAAATAATTAATTCAAATGATGATAACAAAGAAATATCAGAAATTTTAAAAAGATTAAATAAATTGGAAATATTAGTTTCATACCCTTTTTTGCTAGAATTATATAATGATTATGAAAAGAATTATTTTACAAAAAAAGAATTTATTGAAATTTTATTAATTATAGAAAGTTTTGTTTTTAGAAGATTTATTTGCAATCTACCAACTGCATCATTAAATAAAATTTTTAATATTTTATGAAAAGAAATAAAAAGTTTTATAGATTATAAAGAAAATTATTTTGAAATATTTAAATATGTTTTATTAAATAAAACTTGAAAATGAAAATTTCCCAAAAACGAAGAGTTTAAAAATAATTTTTTAATAAAAGATGTTTATAATACAAAAAAGAAAAATTATTATTTACTTGAAAGATTGGAAAATTTTGAACAAAAAGAAAGTTATGTTTCTTCTATGATTGAAAATAAAGATTTAAGTATAGAACATATAATGCCTCAGAAATTAAACGAAAATTGGAAAAAAGATTTATGAGAAAATTATGAAGAAATTCATCAAAAATATTTAAATACTATTTGAAATTTAACATTAACTTGATATAACTGAAAATATTCAAATAAATCTTTTGAAGAAAAGAAAAATATAGAAAAATGATTTAATAAAAGTCCATTGTATTTAAATCAATATATAAAAACTTGCGAAAAATGGACTGAAAAAGAAATAAAAGAAAGAATGAATTTTTTAATTGAAAAATCTTTAAAAATTTGGAAATATCCAAAAACAGATTATGAAGAACAAAAAGATATTTTCAAATTTTTTACTTTAGCTGATAAATATAATTTCAAATGAAAAAAAATTGATTATTTTATTTTTGAAGATAAAAAATATTCTGTTAATAATTGGGCGAATTTTTATGAAAAAATAATAAAAAAATTATATAATGAAAATTCTTTTTTAATGAAATCATTTCCAAATGATGAAAAATTAAAATCTTGATTTTTTGATAATAAAAAAAATTGAGATACTTGTAAAAAAATAGATAATAATTTATATATTGAAATTTGAACAAACACAGAAAGAAAAATTTATTTTTTGAAAATTATTTTTGATAAATTAAATATTGATTTAAATAAATTAAAATTTTATTTAAAATAATAAAATTATGACTAATATAGAAAATTTGGCATAATGGAAAAAATGTGTTGCTATTTTCTATGAAAACCATAAATAGTAACTGACAAATTTATCTTTTCTATCTTCTTTTAATCACCTATGTATTGATAGTTTTGTTTTTAAGTGTCAGTTTAT
>NZ_JAEDAM010000023.1 GCF_018420025.1 Candidatus Vampirococcus lugosii
TTTAAAAATTTAGAAAATCCAGCAACAATATTTTTATCCTTTGTTCATTTACTATTTTTAAAAGAATATCTACTTATTTCTGATAAAGAAATATCTTTTGTTTTCAAAAATCACTGTACTATATCTTTTATTAGTTTATTTGTAATTATATGTAAGTTTATATAATTTATCATACATATTTTCTACAGAATTAGAAATTTCTTGTTCAAAATTCTTTAAATTTAACAGTTTTTTTATATAATTCATTTTCTTATATTTTATTAATTTTAAAGCATTTAAACTTAATTTTAATGCCTCCTTTATACATATTTTTTCATAAATTTCCATTAATTCCACCTTTTTTATTTATTCTTTTTATTAGTTCTTAATTAACTTTTCAAGCTTTTTTTATCTTTATTACTGCAGAAGGTTAGATTAATTAAATTTTAAAAAGATATAAAAATAATTTACAATAATTTAAGTTTTAATATTTTAATATTAAAATGAAATGTTTTCATTACTTCAAAATCAAAATATTTTCAATATTCATTTTTTAATATTTCTATTTGATTAGTCATCATTTCCAAAAACATAGTAAATTCAAATTTATCAAGATCTAATTTTATAATTTGTTCAAACATTTCTCTATATAAATTTAATCAATCATTTCATCATACAAAAGCTATTCTCGGCTCCCACAATTTAACATTATCTTCTACATCATTATCAAAAGTATTATCTGGAATATATGGCAAATTTCCTATAATAATATTTTCATTATTTTTATAATTTTCAATATTTTCAATAAATTTTTCCAACAAATTACTTTTACATATTTTTACATTTTCATTTTTTATCAAAATATTTTTATTTATCTGTGCAACTTCCAAAGCTTTTTCACTAATATCAGTAAATATTGCTTGTTGTATATTTTGTATATTATGATAAATTGTGCTTATTCATAGAACTCATGATCAAGTTCATATATCAATTATATTAAATTTTTTATTATTAGATTGTATATATTCATTTATAGATTGAATCATATATTCAGTTTCAGGGCGAGGAATTAATGTATTTTCATTTACATAAAATTTAACTCACAAAAATTCTACATATCATAATATATATTCCAAAGGTTTATTATTATTTTGATAATCTTTATATTGTTGATCAATTTTTTCATAAACTTTTTTTTCTATTTCATTTTCATATTTTTTGAATAAATCTTCTTTATTTATATTCAAATTATGGCATATCAAACTTGAAATAACTTTTTTATATTTATATTCAGGATTTGATATTAAATCAATTATTTTCATATTTTATTTTCTAATAGTATTTAAAATTTTTGCTACTTCTGCTCTTGTAATATTTTTATCAGGTTGTAGATATCTTTCACCAAATTTATCAAGTTCTATTCAATAATCAATCAAAATATTTGAATATTTTCTATCTTCTTTTTCAACATCCCGATAATGTCTATCAGTATTTTTAGCTTTTAATCAAGTTATATGACTTAACATTTTCATAAAATCTAATCTACTTATTTTATTAAATCTTGATCATTTATAATCTTTTGCTATAGGATAAAAAGTTGTTTTGATTAAATTACTTGCATCTTGTTCATTAATATCAAATCAAGGAGCAAAATTGCCTTGTCTATAATTTGTAAAATATCATTTTTTAAGTCAATTTAATATATCTTTTCTAAATTTAGTATTTGAATCAATATCTTTTGGCAATATAATATTTTTTAATTTTGATGATCATATTTTTTGATTTCCTTTATATAAATTAAGTATAGACTTTCATTTTTCTATGGGAGCTATTTTAAATAAAAATAATCCTTCTAATGTATCTTTATATCAAAATTTTATTTCATCTTGCCAGTTTTTAGGTCAACATTTAATTGTTTTTATTTTACTAATATCTCTTATAGAATTGATTCACATAGGACAAATTTTTATATTTTCATTTGATTTTAATGTAAAATTTCATTCATAAGGAACTGATATAATATTAGAATTATTTGAATCTTTCATAATAATTAATCAATCATTTGTTGATCAAATATAATTAGTTCATAAATTATATAATAATCATCTATTTGCTTGTAATACTGTTCAATCATCAACTACTCTTATAGGTATATTTCAAATAATTTTTCCTCATATTTTTATAATTAATCTAGTATGACCAGCTCAAACTGCATTAACATGAATTTTTCTTTTTCAATCATTTACCGCAATAACTTTAGTAGGTGATGCTTTAATTACATCCGAATTAAAACTAACTTCCAAATCCATAGGAAGGGATCAGTTAAAAGGTCTATTTCTAAATAATACTGATAAATCTATTGTTCAATTTTCTCAAACTTTCATTGTATTACCAGGAATATTTGATTTAACTTGCATAGGATATCTAGCCAAGAATAATTCTAATTCTGTGAGCATAATTTTTTCTCTTGTTACTATTTCATCTTTTGAAATATGTTCTTCTTTTTTTATGATTTCTTGTACATATTCATCTTCTTCTTTTTTTGTTTGTGCTTGTTTTGGTGCATAAGATGCTCAATTTGATTCCAAAAATTTAATTGGATCTATTGTATTTTTTATCATTTGTTCTCTACATAATCATTTATTTACTATATCTGCATTTGATCAAATGCAATTTATATAATACCAAGGATGTCTATTATTTTTATTTGTATCTATTTGGAAATGAACATGATTTCCCCGACTATTTCAAGTAGTTCATATAGTTCATATTCTTTGTCAAGAATTTACTTTTTGTCAAGGACTTACTTGTATATTATACATATGTGCATATATACTTCTTATTTGTGATCCTTTAAATTCATGTCTAATAACTACTGTATTTCACCATGATGGAAGAAATTTTGCTATTTCTACTGTTCATTCTCAAATTGAATAAAGTGGAGTTCATTGAGCACTTGCTATATCAACTCATGCATGTCATCAATATCAAATATCCCAACCTCATTTATATGTTGCTCACCACAAAATTGAATATATCAAACGATAATTCATAGTATCTTTGTATTTTGAATAATTTGTATTTTCAATTATAGGTAAAGGCATTTTACATTCTTCTCAAGTCGCATTCCAATTTTGAAACTTACATTCTACAGTTGGTTTACTTACTTGTTTTACAGGATATTTAAGATCTAATGAATAAGTAAATCAAATTAATATTAATTTGATAATTAACATATTAAATATTAATTTTTTTTTAATCATTTTTTTGTTTTATATTTAAAATAAGAGAAATTTGAATTAATTTTTTAAAAATTATAAAAATATATCTTAATGTTTATATATAATTTTTCAAGATAAAATTTACTAATCATCTATTAAATTAAGGATTTTTGATAAAATAAAAAATTATATATTATATAAATTTAAATAATTTTTGTTTACAAATATGTGTTTCAAAATAAAAAAACTTTATTTTTTTGAATAAATCATTATATACATATAATTTAGTGAAAAAGTTTATTTTAAATCAAAAAACATTTTTTCAAAAATGGCTAAAAAAATTATTTCAATTGTGATACCTTTTTATAATGAAGAAGGTAATATAATTCCATTATATAAAGAAATATCAAGTTCTTTATTAAAAGATTTTGTAAATTTTGATTATGAGATTATCATGATTAATGATTGATCAAATGATAATACTTGGCAAGAAATTCAAGAAGTAAAAAAACTTGATTCAAATATTGTTTGAATAAATCTTAATAGAAATTATTGACAATCTATAGCTATGGATGCTTGACTACAAAAAGTAAATTGAGAAATTATAGCTACTATTGATTGAGATGGTCAAAATGATCCTCAAGATATAAAAAAACTTTATGATAAAATGATTGATGAAAATTTGGATTTGGTAGCTTGATGGAGAAATAAAAGAAAAGATCCAACTTGGATGCTTGTTATTACCAAAACAGCTAGATTTTTGAGAAGAATAATGATAAACGATTGAGTTCATGATAGTTGATGTACTCTTAGAATCTATAAAAAAACTGTTATAAATAATCTTTATCTATGGGCAGAAATGCATAGATATATTATTGCTATTTCAAAAATGAATGGTTTTAAAATATGAGAATTGAAAGTAAATCATAGAGCAAGAACAATAGGTACTTCAAAATATAATTGGAAAAAATCTATAAAATGACTTATAGATTTGTTTTATATTTGGTTTGTTGCAAAATATGAATCAAGACCTTTACATCTTTTTGGTTTTGTCTGATGAATAAATTTTGTAATTTGAAATATATTTTTATTTTATTCAATTTATCAAAAAATTTTTGATTGAATTTCTTTAAATAGAAGTTGATGGTTGATACTTGGTATATTTTTGATTCAAATTTGAGTTATTATTTTTATTTTTGGTATCATAATAGATCTTATGATTAGAAATTATTACAATACTTCTAGAGATAAAAGATATATAATAAGAGAAGAAGTTTAAAAGTTTGAAAGTGAAAAAGCTAAAATAGTTTATTAAAACATTAATATAACAAAAATTATTATTTTAGTATCTTTATAGATGTATAAAAATTAGGATTAAAAAAATACTTGAAATAATAAAATATTTATTTATAAGTAAAATTATGTTTTATTAATGTAAAATATTTTTTATGAAAAAAAATAGAAGTATATTATGAATAGATTGGTGAAGTAAATATATATGAATATCTTATAAATTAAGTGATAATGAAACTATACTTCCCATTTGATATATGATAAATGATGCATCATTTCTATTTTATTTTGGTGAAGTATTAATTAAATATAATGTAGAAAAAATAATAATATGATATCCTAATAATAATGAAAAAATACAAGAAAGTATTGATAATTTTATTAAACAATTAGATTTGATCGTATCAGAAGATGTGGAAATTATCAAACAAAATGAAGATTATTCAACTACAAAAGCATGAGAGATAATGTGAAATTATAGAAAAAATGAAACTACAGATACTATAGCTTCAATGGAAATATTGAAAGAATATTTAGATGAAACATAAAACTAACTTGAAATAAAATATAAAATCATTATCTATTAATGTATATACTTTACATATTATATTTTAACATAAATAATAAATGACTTTTAAAGCAAAAATGGATGATAAAAAAATAAGTGTAGATTTGGATTTAACGACGATTAAAGATGTTTTGCAATATTGTAAACCCAAAGAACAATTAGTTTTATTCAAAAAATTTTGATTAAGTTGAAATAAAGAAATTCCATTGCAAAAAATATGAAATGATTATTGATTAACTAGAGAAAGAGTAAGACAAATAGAATCTCAATGACTTATGAAATTTAGAAGATTAATAGTTTGAAATGAAAGATATATTAAACTTATAAAAGAAGCAACTAAACTTCTTAAGTCTAATTGATGAATTTTATCAGAAGATAATTTAATATCAAAATTAATTAATAAGTGAAATTTAGATTTTAGAAGTGAAGAAATTAAATTAGTTTTAGTGTCGGATTTTGATCTGTATTATTTAAAAAGAAATAAAATTTTAAAAAAATCATTTTATTTGGATCCTATATTTGAGGATTTATTAGAAAAAATTTCTAAATATTGTGTTGAGTATTTTGAAAAAAAATGAGATTCTGAAGATGTTTACAATTTTGTAGATATTTTAAAAAAACATTTTGAAAATAAATATTGAAATATTGAATATATACAAAATAATGTTTTTTATATAAATTTATTTAAGTTGATTAAATGAATAAGTGTTTTTGATGGTAAAATATGATTAGATAGTTTTATATCAGTAAATCCCAAAACTATAAAACAAAAAATTGAATATATATTGGAAAAGGAAAATAATCCATTGCATTATCAAGATATTTCTTCCAAGATAATTGACTGGTTCAATAAGCCTGTAAAAGTAAATACAGTTCATAATGAATTAGTAAAAAATTCAAATATATTTGTTAATATGTGACTTTGAATTTATTGATTGAGTAAATGGTGATATAAATGATGAACAGTAAAAGAAATAATAGAAAGAATTCTATTGACATCAAATAGACAAATGACAATAAAGGAAATAACAAAAGAAGTTTTGAAGGAAAAAATGATAAGTCCTAATACTATAATATTGACTTTACAAAAACATCAAGATATATTTCATAGAGTATGAAAATGAATGTATCAAATTAAAAAATAAATAAAATATTTAAAAAATTTGACTTTTAAATTAAATTTTGCCCGAGTAGCTCAGCAGGTAGAGCACTTCCATGGTAAGGAAGAGGTCGCCAGTTCAAGTCTGGTCTTGGGCTATTTTAGAATTTAAAATATTTTTTGTTGATTAAATTTTAAAGTATTTTTAATTTAAAATTAAATTTATGTAAGTTAATTTTTTGTAAAAAAATAATTTATTTTTAAAAGTAAATAATGTATAATTTTATATTATACTGATCATATTTAGTATTTCCATTTTTATTTTTTTTAATTTTTTTATTTTTAAAAAAGAAAAAACTTTTTTTAAAAAATAAATTTTTATTAATAATTTTGATTTTATTTTTTTTACTTTCTTTATTGTTTATATATTCAAGATTTGTAGAAAGAAATTTAATTTTTATTAAAACAACAAAAATTAATGTTTGATTTAATGCAAAATTAGTTGTTGTTTGAGATATGCATCTATGAATATATAAAGATGAAAAATTTTTGACAAAAGTTGTTAAGAAAATAAATAACATAAAAAATGTTGATGCAGTTTTGATCCCAGGTGATTTTACATATCATCCAAATAAAGATTTAAATAAATTATTTTCTCCTCTAAAAAATATAAAAGTTCCAGTTTATGCAGTTCTTGGAAATCATGATAGCAAAAAACTTGGTTCATTAATTCAAAATCAATTACAAAAAACTTTGGAAAATAATAATGTAATATTTCTTCATAATACAAGTAGTATTATTGAAAATAAAAATATAAAAATTCTTTGACTTGGAGATAAATGGGCAAATGAAGATGATATTTCAAAAATTAACAATTTTTTAAGTGAAGATAATTTAATTGTTTTGACACATAATCCAGATACAAGTATTTTTTATGAAAACTCTATTCCAGATCTTACTATAGCAGGACATACACATGGTGGTCAAATTCGTATCCCTTTTATATATAAAAAAAAGATTCCATGTATATATGATTTTAATCAAGGTTTGTATGAATTAATTCCTCATCATGTTTCTATTCAGTCAACTAAAAATATTGTTTTTACACAAAATCATTATGGAAAAGTTTTTGTAACAGCAGGTATTTGAGAAACAGGTTTACCTATGAGATTATTAATTCCTCCAACTATAGAAATTTTAAATTTAAAATAATTATCGTTTTCTATATGATTAATTTTTAATAATTGTTTTTTACATTATTTAGATTTTAAATAGTCTATTATAAATAAAAAAATAATTTTCTCTTGAAAAATAATATATAAATAGTATATTCTAATTTATTAATTTAGAATTAAATAAATATTTGATAAAATGAGAGTTTTCGTACCAAGACATATATCTTGATGAATGTTTAATATGAATTTATCAATTGGTCCATTAACTATTTCTATGATACAGTTAGCTATATTGGCATTTGGTGCTGTTATATGTCTTTTGTTATGGCAATGACTTTCTTCTTCGTGAATAGATTGAGTAGCAGCATTTGTTATAATTTTACCTGTTATTATTATTTTTATAGTAATAACATTTTTTAAGATTTCGGAACTAGCTCTTCTTCCTTTTATTGCTAAATTGTTGAGAACTTATTTTTTTGATGAAGTTCGTAAATTTCAAACTTGAAAAAAAATTGTAGATCCTCAAAAAGTTCTTTTATTAAGGATTAAACAATCTAAACCTGAACAAATTGTAACAACTAAAAAAAATACTAGAATAAAAAATGATAAAATTTCAAAAATGGATGATATGTTTAACTAAATAAATTTAATTTTTTATAGTCAAGTTTTTATGAATTTAATTGATTTTATATATTTGGATTTGTCAAATTGGTATATTTCTGTCTTTGGTATGTTTTTAGTACTTTTTTTAATGTTTATTTTATATTTTTTTAAACATCATTTTGTAGTTCCATTTAGTAAAGTTTTTCATTTTAGATTTATTTCTGAAAAATTATTGTTATTTGTAATATTAATTATATTGTTTATATTGCCTCTAAATCCGTCTCTTATTTGAGATAGAGTTGAAGAGGTTGAAAATGTATCAAATATTCAAATACTTTTTGATGTTAGTTTATCTATGGTGGTTGATGATATGAAACCTTCTAGATTTAAAGTTGCTAAAGATTCTTTATATGAATTTGTAGATAGTTTACATTGATATAATATTTGAATAATTATATATTCATGAATTCCTTTTAATTGGTTACCATTTACTACTGAAACAAATGCAGTATTATCAAAAATTGACGATTTTAATCTTTCAGAATTTCCTCCTACTATGTCTTTTGTATGAACTGCTGTTTGAGATGCTATTTATTTGGGATTAGATAATTTATTTAGATTATATTGAGAGGGTAGTAATCCTTGATCTATAATATTAATTACTGATTGAGATACTAATAAATGAACAGATCCTGAACAAGCTGCAAAATATGCAGATGCTTTATGAATACCTATTTATTGAATTTGAATTTGAAAAACTAATCAAAATGTATGAACAGATAGTCGATGACTTTGAGTTGCTGCTAAATTTAATTTTTCATTATTAGAAGATATTATTTCACATACTGATTGAAAAGCATATCATGTTACTTCTTCTCAAGAATTACAAGAAGTTTTTGATTCTATTAAAAATGAAATTAAAGAAAATGAAGTGGTTGTATACAAAAATGAAATTATTCCATTATCATATTATTTATATTTTATTCTTTCTATTTTGATTACAATATTAGTTTTAATTAGATTTTCTTCTATATATTAAATTGTATAATTATATCTTTTCGTTTTAAAATAAAATTTAGTGATGTTTTTTTATAGTAATTTTTTTTGATTATAAAGATTAGATTGAATAAAAAATATTTAACATTTCATAAATAAGATTAGATGAAATTTATTGAAAAAAGTTATCTTTTATTTATATAAATATTTAGTTTTAAAATTTATTATAAATAATAATGAAAGATAATATTAAAGAAAATTGTAGAATTAAATGTTTTCCAATTTCATTTTTTTCTGTGATACTTGGAATGTCGGGTTTTACTATAGCTTTTCAAAAAGCTGAAGAAATATTAAAAATTCCTATTCATATAAGTTCATATATTTTATTGATTACAATAATTTTTTTTATTCTTATTTCAATTTTATATTTGACAAAAATTATTTTATTTAGAAATAAAGTAAAAGAAGAATTTAATCATCCTATTAAATTAAGTTTTTTTCCAACATTTTCTATAAGTTTGTTGTTGTTGAGTATAGCTTTTTTGGATATTAATATTGATATATCTAAATATCTTCGGATTAGTGGAACATTAATTCATTTTGTATTTACATTAAAAATAATATCTATTTGGATTCAAGATATTAAATTTGATATTAAACATATGAATCCTGCATGGTTTATACCTGCTGTTGGAAATATATTAGTTCCAATTGCTTGAGTCTCTCACGGTTTTATAGAAATTTCTTGGTTTTTTTATAGTATTTGATTATTTTTTTGGATTATTTTGTTGATAATATTTTTTAATCGTATAATATTTCATCATCCTTTACCAGAAAAATTATTACCTACTTTATTTATTTTAATAGCCCCACCAGCTATAGGTTTTATATCATTTGTAAAATTAACTTGAGAAATAAATGAATTTACAAAAATTTTGTATTATTTTTGATTGTTTTTGGTTTTTTTATTATTTTCACAAATAAAAATATTTAAAAAAATAAAATTTTATTTATCTTGGTGGGCATATTCTTTTCCTATTGCTTGAATAAGTATTGCTAGTATTTTGATGTTTAAAGAAACTAATTTTGATACTTTAAAATATATTTCATTATTATTATTTTGATTAACAAATATTATTATATTATTATTATTATTTAAAACATTTATTGCTATTTTAAAAAAAGAAATTTGTATTGAAGAAGAATAAATTTTTAAATAAAAAAATATTTAAAAATAAAGTCTTGAAAAAAAAAATAAAAAAAATATTATTAATATTAATTTAATTAAATTCATCATAAAATATGAAAAAAATAATTATTTTATTATTTATGTTTTTACCATATATAAATTTTGCAAATTGGAATTTAGATTGAGTTGATATTATTAATAGATCTCAACGAGGTGCTGATGAAAGTTTAAGATATTATGACAATCATGAATATCAAGATATTCTCAAAAGAAAAGAAGAGTATGAAAAATATCTTAAAGAACTTTATAATGAAGATTATCAAGCTTATTTAAATGCTACCAAAAAATCTAGAATAAATGAAAAAAGAAATAAATATGTTTTACAAAATAATCCAAGTAGTATTAGAGTTGATAAAACAATAAATAATTTTAATTGAAATAAATTGCGATGGCCAAACTCTTATTTTTTTGATAAAAATTCAATAATAATTCATCATACTGCTAATGATTATACAAAATTTAAAAATAAACAAGAAGTAGAAGTTTTTTTGAGAAATATTTATCGTAGTCATTCAATTACTAACTGATGGTGAGATATAGGTTACAATTTTGTTATAGATCATTTTGGAAATATTTATGAATGAAAAAGTGGTTGAGAATGAATTGTTTGAGCTCATGCTGTTTGGAATAATACTAGTTCTATTTGAATTTCTTTGATATGACATTTTGATATACAAAAACCAACAAAAGAACAACTTATAAGTTTAACAAAACTTTTAGTTAGTTTGTCAGATAAATATAATATAAATCCTAAAAAACAAAATTTTTATAATAAACCTTCAAATAATTCTCCATATATGAACATAGTTTGAAATTATCCTATAGTAGGTCATAGAGATGTATGAAGTACTGCATGCCCTGGAAAAAATTTATATAATTTGTTGCCTAAAATTAGAGATATAACTTCTTTGAAATTAGATAAAATAAAATTAAGTTCTTATAAAAAAAATACTGAAAATAACATAAATACTGAAAAAATAAATAAAGATATAAAAAAACATAAAGATATAAAAGCTAAATCTTCTATTTTTATTTCTTCAAATAAGAAAACTTTAAATATAGAAAGTGAAGCTAGTGAAATTATGAAATATACTAATGATAAAGATTCTATATTTTTATCAAATTTTGATATAATAAATTGAAATATACAATTTGATATTGAATACAAAAAATATAATGCCAGTGGTAAACATAAAATATTTATAGAAACTGATAAAGAAATAATTAATTATGAAATTAATCTTGTTTGGCAAAAAGATTTATATAATATAATGAAAAATAAAAAAGATAATTATTTGAAAAATATTGAAAATCCTTTGACAAACAATAGAATGAAAAAAATTAAATCTAAAATTAACTTAAATGATGCTATTAATTATTTAACAAAAAATGTAAAAGTTCTATTATATGAATTAAGTAGTAAATTTAATACTTATGAAATATCTTGTACTTCGTCTTGTGATTTGGAAATTGATGCTATAAATTTTGAAAATATTAATAATTTAACAATTAATAAAAATTGAAATTTTTTGAAATTATATATTGATTGAAAAAAATATTATTCAAGTTATATTAATTTAATTAATAATGAATGATTTATTGTTTTTGAAAATTATGATAGAAAATCATATTGATGAATCCCATGGAATAAATTTAGATGAAATATAAATATAAAAAGAGATTTGATAAAACCTATATGAAAAAAAGTAAAAACAGATTGGACTTTGGTAAATGATTTACCTTTTTTTGATTATATGAAATGAATAGTAGAAACTAATGATCAAGAACATATTGAGAAAAATAAATTAATGTCTTTGATAAGTAAAAATTATATGTTATTTTATTTTGATAAATCAAACGAACATCCAAGTATTCCTAGTAATGCAAAATATAATGCTATAGACGATGCAAGAATTTTTCAAAAATATTGAGGTGCTTGAGTTGAAGATACTTTGACAAAATGGTATTCTGCTCTTGAACAAACATGGAATGAAATAGTTTATTATGATAATTATATTCCTATATTACCTTATTATAATTGTTCATCTTGATTTACTTGGTCAGCAGAAGAAAGATTTGGTTGGATAGATACTAGTTATTTACAATCCAAAATTGATTTTTTTTCTTGTGATAAATTTAATTGACATTGAGTAGGTCTTAGTTGAAGAGGTTCAGAATTTTTGGCAAATAATTGATTAAATTATAAACAAATTTTGAAATATTATTATATTTGAGTTGATATTTATGAATAATATTGTGAATTTTTTGATTATTTATAAATAATATTTATTATATAATATATTTATATTATAAAGAATTATTAATTATGTGAAATAAAATGTTTTTGTTGATAATATATATTTTTCAATTAATATTTGCTGTATGAACATGATTTTGATTATCATTATATTATATATCACAAAATGAAAATAAAGATAATTCATCATCTCAACAAGAAATAAATGATGATTTACTAGATGAGCAATATAATATATGATTTCAAGATTGAAAAAGTATAGCATTTTGAGAAGTAGTAAAAAGTTGATTGAATCAAGAATGTAAAACATTCTCAGTGAAAGCTGGATTAAATCAAAATTGAGAAGTTAAAGATTACTCTGTTACTTTAATAAATGTAGATTGTTTAAATATACAAAATAATAACACTGAACAAAATAATAACACTGAACAAAATAATGCAGAATGAAATTAATAAACTTTTTTTAAACTCATCTTTGTAAATAAAAAATAGTTTATTTTATAGTAGTAAATATTATTGTATTTTTTCATTACACATAATATGTTTATTAAAAGAAAGTACTCGCAAATATAATTGAAAAACTTATATCACTTATTATCTTGTTGAATCTTATAGAGATAAAGATACAAAAAAGTAAAAATACTATCAAAAATTGAATAAAACAAATTGATGATAATAATCTATATAAAGCAATTAATTATCTTGAAGAAAATCAAAAAGAAATTATACAGTTAAATATACAAAAATGTACATTAGATACATTATTAACTGAATTAAAAAATGTAAGTAAAGTTTACTTTAAAATAGATAATATACATATAAATAAAGTAGAACAAATAAATGAGCTTCAAGAAAAAATATTTAAATTATTTAAAATAAAAATAGATTTGTGTAGTACACAAATCTATTTTTATTTTCTTGAAAATCCTTGTTTAAATCAAGGATTTAGAAATTTTGTTTTACAAGGATGAGATTAAATAAAATTTTAAGTATTAATTATATAATTAATTTATTAATAAAATTAAACTTTTTTTTAATAAACAGATATTATTTATTATATATTTTTATATTATCTATTAAATATTTTTTTAATATATCTTCACTATATTCATATTTTTTGTTTCATATATGAATATTTCATATTATATTATCTAATTTTTTTGAATTAAGTTCTTCATTTGTCTTTTTAAATATAGTATTTATACTTCATATATTATTATTTGATGTATTATTATTTCATATATCATTATTTCATATATTTTTTCATAAATTATTACCTAATATATAATTAATATTATCAAAACTTTTTATTTTATTTATATTTTTTTTAAATTCATTTAATATTTGTCTATCTTTTTCAGTTTTTATAGAGAATTTTATTCATTTTATTTCTTTAAACTTATCTTGTTTTCAATCATAAGTATGAGTTATTTGTCAGTCAAATAATTTTAATTTATTGGTATTATTAAAATTTATTTTATAAATTCAATTATTTAGATCTGCATCTAAATATCTTTTTTGTACTATAAAAAAATTTAAACAAAAACTTACAAATAAAGTTGATAAAATTATAGGCAATATAAAAAATATTATAATATTGTATATATCATTATCAATATAATTAACATTATCAACATTAATTTTTTTGTATTTATTTAAATTTACATGTTTTCTTTGATAAATTCAAACTTCTTTTTGTGTTCAAGAGGATTCTTTTTCAAGAACAAAATCTTTTCAAGAATATGAAAAATAGTAAAGAATAACTTTTTCTCAAACAGTGTATGATTTAGTATTTTCTCAATAAATTCTTT
>NZ_JAEDAM010000087.1 GCF_018420025.1 Candidatus Vampirococcus lugosii
AAATTGATTTGAGATATTATAGATTGTTGTGATAAATAATTTTAATTAATAATTGAATTGTATTTAGATTTTAAATTCTCAATTTTTTCTGTAATCATTATAAAATTTTCACCTTTTTCATTAAATTCTTTTTCTAAAACATATACTAATTCATTAACATGTTTCATCATTTCTTTAATATTTTCTAATATTACATCATCCATATCTATTAATATGGATAACTCTTTATTAATAAAATCTATTTTTTTAAATTCACCCATTTTTTTTTCATATTCAGTATTGGATTCTTTCATTTCATCTTCACTACCCACTTTTCTTCCCACACTATCAATATATTGTTCAGTTCTTTTTTTTAATTCATCAGTTAATAAATTAGCATATTGAATATCACCCTTTCCATTATTCTCAATTTCTTTTGTTTTTTTTTCAACTAATTTATTAATTTCATTAATTTTATTTGCTGCACTTGAATTAAATTCACCTTTATCAACAGCTTCTTTTAATTTATTTAAAAAATCACTCATAATATCATTATTTCAATAATTACCTAATTTTTCCATTTCAATTCCTTGAAATTTCAATACTTCATATGTTTTATGTTTAATTCTTTTCTCATATTTTAACAATCCAAAAGATTTTAATTCACCATATTCATCTTTTATGTGAATTTGTTCAATATTAATAATTTCTTTAAATATACTACTATCTGAATCAATTTTATTTGTTTTAAATTTCAAAGGTATAAAAAATTCCAGAATTCTATGTTCAAATCCAATTTTTTTTACGTGTAAAAATTCACTCAATTGTTCAATTTTATTTACAACATTCTCATTTTTACGACTAACTGTCATTGGAAATTTAAATTGTTTTGATTTATTTAACAAATCCAAAACTTCTAACTCTTCAATCTCAATATTCTCATCACTGTGATTATTAACAATAACCTTTTTTTTACCCGTTTTTTTTGTTGTTTCAAATGCTTTGCTTAAACCAACCTCGATTGGTTTATTATTAAAGATATAAAGAATCTCATATCCATCATCATCTAACCTACGTTCTTTATATTCTTCCTCCATTACTTCTTTTATCGTCTTACCAGCATGTTTATGTTTATCATCAAAAAAACCAAAATGTTCGTATTTACGATTATTTTCATCTGCTTTACCATAAAAACCACCAGTATGTTTCCAAGCAGCAATTTCATATTTGCGAGAATTTGATTCTCGTTTAAATTTATCTGCTTTTTTTAAGAGTTCATAATAATTTTTTACATATTTTTCATCACGTTGTCCGGCATAAAATTTTTCAAGTATTTGATTTTGATGTCTATGTCTTTGAATTTTTTTGCCGGATTCACCACCTATTGTTGGATTTGCTTTTAATATATCAATTTCTGTTCTATGTAAAGCAATACTAATATGAATTAAAATACTATGTAGTTTAATATATATCCAAAGTATTAGTTTTTTAAAGAATCTTTTCATAATATTATCACTTCCTCTTATTTTTTTATAATAACTTCTTTATAGAAATTTGATCGTTTTTTTGTAACATGTTCCAAATTATATTTTTCTTTAAAATCATTATATAATTGCTGACCTAATTTTTTCCTTAAATCAGAATCTAATATAAGTTTTTTTAGATATTTTTTCCAATATTTATGTGCATTTTTTACTGATGGAACTAACATACAATTTACCATATGCTTACCATCAACATTATATGGTGGAATGTCTGAACAAACTATTGGTAGTTTACGTGTCCAACACTCGACTTGTTTTAAATTAGATTTTGCTAAATTAAATTCATTATTAGCAAGTGGTGCTATAACAATATCTGTTTCATTTAAAACATTAGCATATTGATTTGCTTTTTGAGTCCAACGTCTAGCAAAATTTTCCTCATTATCATATTTAACATCTCTTTCAAAATTCATCAACCAATCTAAATAATCAGGATTTTTTATAATATCATGATTATTTGTTAATATTTTTTCATATTCAAAATATATACTTTCTGTTGATAAAATATCTCTTTTATTTTCAGTAAATACATTATTCCTATACTTGTTTTTTATTTCATCAGGTAAATTAGGAATCGCATCAACATCACCCCTTGTACGATTAATAATATTTACAACATCATGCGTCCACATGTTGATTTTTTTCAAGTCAGTCGAAAATTCTTCATTAAACTTAATTTCAGTAGTTTTTCCTTCAGTATCCCAACCAGCAATAATTATTTTAAATTTATCTCTCACTTCAGAATCATTTGATAATGCATTTACTACACCATATAATTGCTGAACATCGACCCAATGCGATGATCCTGCCATATAAATAATCCTTACTTTACCATCCGGATCGGGTTTCCAATTATTCTGAAATTGCTTCATCCATTCAGGATTGATTGAATTTTGAAAAACAAATACATTATCCTTTTTTGTGACATTTTTTATTTTATCTCTAAATAATTCTGTTGTTGTTGTAACATAATCAGCAATTTTTAAGTTTTCCAAGATTGGGACATGTAAATTTTTTTGCATTGCAGTGCTATAAAATGGATGTTTATCATGTAATTTCCAATAATCATCAATATCCATTATTAAAATTACACCAGAATCTTTTAACTCTTTTGCAAGAATTCTCATTTTAGTCAAATCAGATATTAATTGTCTATGATAGTGTATAATATCAAATGATTTTAAATAATCCATTGTTTCGGATTTATTAAAATCTATATTTGATGTAATTTCAACATAAAAATCATCTGAAAAACTTTTTTCTAATTGTATTGCGGGTGTTTGTGTTCTAAAATAATTAACTCCAGCACTATCAATATTATAAAATAATATTCTAATTTTTTTATCCATTTTTTTACGAAAATTTATTTTTATTTATTTTTATGTAAATATAGTATAAAATAAATAAAAATAAAAAGGTTTTTTATAAAAAACCAACAAATTTCTACTTTTTTTTTAGATTTTAATCTTCACTTTTTTTCATAAAATCACCATCTAAATTAAATTCATTATCAATAATTTTTTTTTGGTTATTTTCACTCCCCTTTCGATTGTATTTGTTTGTTTTTTTTTCTTTTGTCGTAACGGATTTTTTTTTTTTGGTTTTTTTTGTTACTGATTTATTTTTTTT
>NZ_JAEDAM010000088.1 GCF_018420025.1 Candidatus Vampirococcus lugosii
ATTTGATGAGAAGATTTTTATATTGATTTGCTTTTATATCATAGAAAATTAAAATGTTTTGTTGTTATAGAACTAAAAGCTGGGAATTTCAAATCTGAATATACTTGAAAGATGAATATGTATTTATCAGCTTTGGAAAAGCAGGATATGATAGAATGAGAAAATCTTCCTATTTGAATAATTCTTTGTAAAGACAAAAATAGATTGATAGTAGAATATGCACTAAAAGATGTGAATAAACCTATATGAGTTGCTTCTTATATTACAAAAGAAGATTTACCAGAAGATTTGAAATGATTGCTTCCAACACTTGAAGAAATAGAAAGAGAGATGAATTTACTGGATTAAATAATCCAACCATTGGCTGGAGAAAAATTTTCCATTTTTAACCTTTAACCCACACCCCATGACAACAAAACAATATTATTATGAGATATTTAAAAGAAAGTGAAAAGCTTTTTTGTGAATGATACTAAAACCTATTCCAGACGAGTTTTTTATTAAAGTAAAATATTTTTTGAAGTTTAAAAAATGGATAGATTTGGATAATCCAAAAACTTTTAATTAGGAAATATTGAAATTTAATTAAATTATAATAAATAAAATAATGAAAAAAACACTCCATTTAATAGACTCAATGTGACTTGGATGAGCACAAACAGTTGTAAAATGAATATTTGAAAAACAAAAAGATAATTCAAATATTTTTCTTTATGCTTTGAGAAAAAGAGATATAAATATAAAAATAAATCATCAAAATATTTTTATAAATAATTCTAAAAATAAATTTAGTTATAATGATATAGTAATTAAAAGTTTATCAATTAATAAAAAAAGTTAATGAAAAATAACAAATTAATATCTATAATTTTATGTTCTTACAATGCTGAAAAATTTATAAATACAACTGTAAATTCTATAACAAATCAAACTTATAACAATTTTGAATTATTGATAATAGACAACAATTCAAAAGATAATACATTAAAAAAAATTAAAGAATTACAACAAAAAGATAATCGTATAAAATTATTTGAATCAAAAGAAAACTTATGAGCATATGGTGGTATTAATTTTTTGTTGAATAAAGCTAATTGAGATTATATTTGAATTGTAGATCATGATGACATTTATCATCCAAACAAATTTGAAATACAAATAGAATTTTTGGAAACAAATAAAAAATATATTTGATGTTGATGATTACCTATTAAATATTATGAAAAAACATGAAAAATGATATTAATTAAAAAAAATAAGACAAACTATACAACTTCACATCCTAGTTTAGTTTTTAGAAATATAAAATGAAAAAAATATGATACATCTATAAAATATAGAACGGATATGTATTTTATGAGATATATTTTATGTGAAAATCAAAAAAAAATATATACAATACAAAAACCTTTATATTTAAGTAGGGTGAGAACAGATTGAAAAAATTATTCTAGTTTATGGTGAAGTTATGATAATATAAAAACTTATTATAAAAAAAATAAATCAAATTTTTTCTTGATAAAAGAATTATTAAAAAATCGTTTTGATTTATATAATAAATATATAAAACTTTTTTGAAAAAAAATTACTGAAAATGACTTAAAAAAAAATGAATATTTAAATGAATTTTATAAATTAATCAAATAAATATGTGATTTTATGATAATTTTAGTAAATGAAAAAATTGATCTACTACAAAAATTTGAAAAAAAACAGTAGACTATAGAAATAATTTTTTTATAAAACTTATTAAACAAAATATTGATAAAAAAGATATTAATATTTTAGAAATATGACCTTGAAAAGGTTTCTTTGCTAAAAAATGTTTAGAAAATAATTTTAATTATAAAGCTATTGAATGAAATAAAATTATGGCTGATAATTTAAAAAAAAATTGAATTGATGTTATAAATGATTTTGTCCCTCCTATTAATATTGAACAAAAATTTGATGTTATATTTATGAATCAAGTTTTTGAACATATGGATAATAAATATAAAGCTATTGAATTGTTGGATAGTTGTTATGAAAGATTAAATAATGGTTGAATAGTTTTAACAGCAACCCCAGATTACAAAATATTTAAAGAAGATTTTTTTATTTGTGATTATACTCATTCTTTACCAACTTCTATAAATAGTTTACAACAAATGTTTTTTGATACTTGATTTAAAGTTATTTATAAAAATTATTATACTTTATTTTTTCAATGATTTTTCTTATCTAGATTAACCTCTTATATTTCTATATTTTTATATAATATTTGATTTTTGAAATTATTATTTTGGAATAAATCATATAAAGTTAAAACTTCATTACTTAATTCTATTCTATTAATTTGAAAAAAAACAAATGAATAAAATTAAATTCTTAATAAAATTATCTATAACTATTTTTCTTTTTTATATAATATTTGCTTATTATATAGATTTTGATGAATTTATAAAAGTTTTCCAAAATATAAATATTTTTTATGTAATTATAGCTTGTTTATTATGGCCTGTAGGTATATTTTTAAGTTCTTTCAAATGGTATTTGATATTAAAACAATATGATATAAACATATCTTTGAAAGAATCTTTTAATCTTTATTGGATAGCAAGTTTTTTTAATAATTTCTTGCCAAGTAGTATATGATGAGATGGATATAAATTTTTGTATTTAAATAAAAAAATAGAAAACAAAAAAGCTCAAATAATGTCTTCTATGATACTTGAAAGATGATTATGATTTGTTGCTTTAAATATTTTTATAATAATTTTTTCAATATCTTTTTTACCAATTTTATATACAAATAACATCATTATTTTTTACATTATTATTTTTTTAATTATAAGTATTTTATGATTTTTTATATTTTTATTACTAAATAAAAAATCAATTAAAAATGAATTTAAAAACAAGCTATTAAATAAATTTGTTAAACTTATAAATATTTTAATAACTTTTAAAAATAAAAAAGTTTTGTTTTTTGGTTTTTTAATATCATTCATATTTGTTTTAAATTCAATAATATGACAATATTTATTGTTTTGATCATTATGAAATAATGTAGATTTGAGTTTAATTTCTTTTGTATATCCAATAGTAAATATAGTTTGAATAATTCCTATTTCTATAAATTCTCTATGAGTTACTGAAAGTTTTTCAATTTATATGTATTGAATATTTTGAGTAAATGCAGAAATAGTTTTGGCAAGTGCTATATTGTGAAGAGTTTTGATGATATTACTTAGTGCTACATGATGAATTAGGTATTTGTTTTGGAAGTAAAAAATTAAAATAAAACTTGATTTATACTATAAAATTATTATACTATAAATAATTTATACTATAATTCATAAAAAATGAAATTTTATAACAGAGAAAAAGAAATAAAAGTTTTATCACAAAAAATAACTTCAAATAATTTTGAGTTTATATATTTACTTGGAAAAAGAAGAGTCTGAAAAACAGAACTTATAACTCACTTAAATAACAACATTTTACAAAAAGATTTTTATTATATATTTGTAGAAAAATCAGATCTAAAAGTTTTTTTGCA
>NZ_JAEDAM010000024.1 GCF_018420025.1 Candidatus Vampirococcus lugosii
AAAAAATATTTAAATTATTTAAAATAAAATTATAAATTTGTGTAGTACACAAATCTATTTTTATTTTCTTCCAAATCCTTGTCTAAATCAAGGATTTAGAAATTTTGTTCTACAAAGATGAGGTAAAACTCTCCTCCACAACTCTCACTTCCTCCTCACTTGTAATATAGACTAACATTATTTACAGTAATCATTCTATAAAACTTTCTTTATCATCAAATCTTGAATTTAATTTATATCTTCAAGAAAATTCTGAATAAGTAAAATTACTTGATTAAGTAATTAACATTCAAAGTCTATCTTATCAATGATTTGATGACTCATTTTATTTATCTTTTCAATACTATTTAACTGTATTTTCATAATTTTTTAAGTGCAGAAGATTTAAATAAAAGATATATTAAATTGCTACATTTGCTTTAATAGGGTTATAAGGATTATATCATAATATTTCAAAATCTTTATATTTAAAATCAAAAATATTTTTAATTTCTTTATTTAATTTTAATTTAGGTAATTGTCTTGGAGTTCTAGATAATTGTAAATTTACTTGTTCAATATGATTTTGATAAATATGAACATCACCGAAACTATGTATAAATTCTCAAACTTCTAAATCGCAAACTTGTGCGATCATATGAATAAGAAATGAATAACTTGCAATATTAAAAGGTACTCATAAGAATACATCAGCACTTCTTTGATATAATTGACAAGATAATTTTCAATTTTGTATATAAAATTGAAATAAAGTATGGCAAGGTGGTAATCAAGATTTTGACATTTCCAAAATTTCAGATGCATTCCAAGCAGAAACTATCAATCTTCTAGAATTTGGATTTACTTTTATTTCATTTATTAACCAAGAAATTTGGTCAAATCAATTAAAATTTCTCCATTGTTTTCCATATATTGGTCATAATTCTCAGTATTTTTTGGCAAAATCATTATCTTCTTTTATTCTTTTTGTAAACAAAAGCATTTTTTCTTTCCAAGAATTTGAATATTTAGGATATTTATCTAACAATCAATTAGACTTTAGATATGATTGAAATGGTCGTTCATTCCAAATTTTGACATCATTATCTACTAAATATTTTATATTTGTAGAACCACTAATAAACCAAAGTAATTCATGAATTATAGATTTTACAAAAATTTTTTTTGTTGTTAATAAAGGAAATCATTCTGATAAATCAAATCTCATTTGATACCCAAATTTACTTATAGTTCATACTCAAGTTCTATCATTTTTTTCTTTTCATTCTAATAACAACATTTTTAATAAATCAAGATATTGTTTTTCTGAATTTGACATTTTTTTAAGATAAATTTTAATTTTAAAACAAAACTGTTTTACATAAAATATAATTGATTTATATAAAAAAATCAATCACTTTATGTGAATGAATTTAAAAACTTATTTAAATATTCAGGGAGGCTAGGATTCGAACCTAGAGCACCAGCTTCGGAGACTAGTATGTTAAACCAGTTAGACACCACCTCCCTTTATTGAAAAAAATTGATACATTTGATATGAATAATAGTATAATTATTTTTTTTTAAAATTTCAAATCTTTTTACTTTAATCTTCTGTACCTAAATTAGAGAAAAGAGTTGATTTTGTTGATTCTGTAGGTAATTTCTTTGATTTCTATTTTGTTGTTTTACACAAATAAAAATTTTATTTATTATATTTTTTTGTGTAAACAACGCTAGTCTATATTAAATATAAATATATTAAAAAAGCTTGAAAAAAAATATTATATTTGTATAAGTAATTTTTATATAAATTATACTGTATATATCTATGATAGATAAGAAAACAAAAATTATTGCTTCAGTGTGACCAGTTACTAAAGATGAAAATAGCTTAATTTCTTTATATCAAAATTGAGTAAATGTAATAAGATTTAATTTTTCTCATGCTGATTATGATTCTGTAAAAGATATTATATCAAAAATAAAAAATCTTAATATTCAATGAATAACTAATTTAAGTTTATTATTAGATACAAAATGACCTGAAATAAGAACTTGAGATTTGGAACAAAAAATTGATTTCAAAAAGTGAAATATTTTTAATATTTTTTATAAAGATTCTAATTTATGTACAAATAATGATTTGTATTGTGATTATGAATATTTATGAGATTTAAATATTTGAGATATAATTAGAATAGATTCTTGACTTTTTGATGTTGAAGTTGTTTCAAAATGAAAAGATTTTTTGGAAGTTAAATCATTAAATTCTGCAAAAATATGATCTCGTAGACATATAAATTTGCCTTGAATCAAAATAAAACTTCCTTGAATAACTGATAAAGATAAAAAAGATATACTTTTTGGAATAGAAAATTGAGTTGATTTTATTGCTTTAAGTTTTGTAAGAAATAAATCAAATATTGATGAACTAAAAACTTTTTTGAAAGAAAATAATGCTGAACATATCAAAATTATTTCAAAAATTGAAAATCAAGAAGCTATTGAAAATTTAGATTCAATTATAGAAAACTCTGATTGAGTAATGGTAGCAAGATGAGATTTATGAATAGAAGTTGATATTGAAAAACTTCCAAATTATCAAAAAACAATAGTACAAAAATGTAGAGATAAATGAATATTTGTTATTGTTGCCACTCATTTATTGGAAACTATGATAGATTCACCTTTTCCAACTAGAGCAGAAGTTTCAGATATTTATAATGCCGTTTTGCAAAAAGCTGATGCATTAATGTTAAGTTGAGAAACAACAATATGAACATATCCTATTGAATCGGTAAATATGATGTCAAAAGTAATAAAAAGTGCAGAAGATAATATTAATTATGAACATAATTGTTTTGAAAATATTTGATTGAATAAAAGAGATGTTGAAAAGAAAAAATTAATAAAACATTGATTTTATATATGAGAAGATTTATGAGTGAAAGCAATAATTATACTTACTAAAACTTGAAAATTAGCAAGAATAGCAGCAACTTACAAACCTAATAATAAAGTTTTTGCATTTACAAAGAATGAAAATACATTAAATTATATAAATATATTGTTTTGAATTGAATGAATTAAAATGAATTTTGATTCTAGTAATACAGAAAATGTTGATATGGCTATCAAATTACTTTATGAAAAGTGAAAAATTACAAAAGCTGATAAATTAATAGCAATAGCAGATAATATATCCAAAAATTGAAAAGAAATTCCTATTATGCAAATAATTAATGTTGATGATATTATTTTATAGTTTAAATTATTTATTTTAAATTAATATTTTTCTGAAAAATGATGATGTTTTTTAGAAAAATTTTTTATTGTATACAAAATATTAATTTAATATTGATATTTTTATATAAATTGATATATATAAATATATATACATTTTTAAAATTAAAATTAAAATATTTTTTTATGAAAATATGATTGGTATGACAGACAAATGTTGGTAAAAGTACTATTTTTAATAGATTTATATGAACATATAGAGCGATAATTACTGATATTGCATGAACAACAAGACAAATAATTAGTGATAATTTTTATCCAAGAGATGATTTTTTATGTAAAATTTATGATAGTCCTTGACTTGCTGATTTTGATGAAGAATTACAATATATTCAAGAAATAATTGAAGATTCTGATTTGATAATTTTTGTTATTGATTGAAAAAGATGAATAACAATGAAAGATGAAAAAATAAAAGAATTAATTATAAAAAGATGAAAACTAAATAAAAGCATTTTGGTAGTAAATAAATTGGATTCCAAAGTTAATTCTCCAGATTTAATAAATTATATTTGAGATTTTTATAGTTTTTGATTTGAAAATATATTTCCTTGTAGCTCCAAAAGTTGAGAATGATTATGAAATATTTCTGATTATATAGAAGAATATATAGACAAAAATAATATTAGTCAATTTGAAGAAAAAGAAGAAAAAACAATAGATATAAGTTTTGTATGAAGACCTAATACTTGAAAATCAACTTTGATAAATAAATTTGCTCAAGAAGATATATCAATTGTTAAAGATACTGAATGAACAACTTTGGATTATATACAAACTGATATAAATTTTAAAAATGAAAAATATACTCTTTACGATACAGCATGAATAAGAAAAAAATGAAAAATATTATGATTAGAAAAAATAGCCTTTAGTAAAACAAAACAATTATTGCAATACAAAAAACCTGTAACAATAATATTAATTGATATAGATTCTTGACTTACTCATACTGATAAAACAATAATATGACAAATAGATAAATTAAATGTACCAATTATAGTTGCATTAAATAAATCTGATTTACTTGATCAAAAAACATTAAAATTAAGAACTAAACAAATAATTGCATTGCTTTCATTTGGGAAACATATTCCTATAATTGATATTTCTGCCAAAAATTGACATAATTTGGATAAAATATTAAAATTTGCAAAAGATATTTCAAATGAATACAAAAAAGAAATAACAACTGCTCAATTAAATAAGGCTATTAATAAAGCTTGGATGACTAATCCTCCTAGATTTTCCAAAAATAAAATATGTAAAATTTATTATGCTACTCAAATAAAATCTTGACCTCCTAAATTTTTGTTTTTTATAAATAATGAACAAAAAGCAAATTTTGCATTCAAAAAATGGATAATTAATACTTTGAGAAAAAATTTTTGATTTATATGATGTCCTATAATTTTGGAATTTAGAGAAAGAGAACAAAAATAATTTTTATTTATTTAATTTGATTTTGTTATGGTTTCAAATGAAGCAAAATTATTTAGAAATTTAGAAGATAAATTTGGTTCTGAACTGGTAAGAAAATGAGGTATATATTTTATGTATGGAAATGTTTTAGAAATTAAAATAGATGTAAAAAATATTGATTTTTGAAGTATATCTTTTTATTGAGTTGTTGTAGGTAGTAAAAAATATAGTGTTTCATTGACATACTTATATAATTTAGATTTTAAAAATTATTCTTGTGATTGTCCAGCATTTAAAACATATTGAAGGTGTAAACATATAGTAGCTTTTATTATGTGAATAATTGATAGATTTTTGTTTGATGATAATTTTGTCTATGATAATAAACTTAATGATGTAATAAATATTAAAGATTTTAAAAAAAATTCTTCTTTGGATATGTTGAAAACAATTGATTTTGATAAAAAAAATAATTCCAATGATGATTGGAAAGATGAAAAATTATATAAAGTTAAAATTGAATTTGATGAAAAGTGATATTATTATAAAGATATGTTTATTTATTTACTTAAATGTAAATTGAAAAATAATTGAGTATTAAGTCCTTGAAGAAAACTTAAAAAAAATGAATTTGTAAAAGTTCCAGCAAAATTTAAATTGCTTGAATATTTTGCACAAATTGATTCTTGATATTATAATTATAATGAAGAAAAAACATTTGATTCAAATCCAGAATTATTTTTTGATTTAGTTAAAAAATATGATAATATATATATATGAAATAAAGAGACGATAAATGTTAATAAAAGATTATTTAATTTAAAATTTAATTTTGAAAAACTTGAAAATTGAAATATAAAAATTAACCCAGTTTTGGTATTAGATAATCTTATATATGATATTGATAAAGATTATCTTTATTATAGTAATAATTCTTTATTATCAGCATTAAAATTTTGAAATGAATTGATTTTTTTTAATTTGCCATTAGATTTTAATTCTTTTAAAGAATTATTATCTAATGATATAGAGTTATCTACAGAAGAATTTGAAGAATTTAAGAAAGCTAAAAATTATAAATCTTTGATACAATATGCTTATGATTTAAATGGTTTGGAAAATTTTAAAAAAGAACTTCCTTATGATAATCTTGAAGTTATTATTGATAATGATTTTTCAAATGTAGAAGTAAAACATAATGTATTTTACAAAGATGAAATTTTGGAAGAAAATGAATTTGATAATAAATATATTTTTAAAAAAGATGAACTTATTGAGAGAGATTTGGAAAAAGAAAATAATTTATATGATCAAGTTAATTGAATAAAAGTTTTGGCTGATGAAGTTGTTTGAAATACTTTTTATAAAAATTCTACAAAAAATATAGATTCTTTTTTTGATGAGATAGAAAAACAAGAAAAAAATGGTAAAAAAGTTGTTTATAAACAAAAAACTAAAAGAATATCAAGTAAAACTTTATCTGCAAAATTGGATGTAAAATCATGAATAGACCGATTTGATGCTAGTTTAAAATTAAAAATTTGAGATAAAAAAATTAATAGTGCAAAAAAAATATTGGAATCTATAAAAAAATGAGATAATACTGTAATACTTGATGATTGAACTGCATTTAAATTGAAAGATAATGTTAAAAAAGTTTTTAAAGAATTGGAAGAAATTGGAATTAATAATTCAAATATTGAAGATGAAACATATAAAATATGAAAATATAATATATGATTACTATGAAAAAATTCTGAAAATGATGAAAATGATAAAATTCTTGAATATGATTTGGATCATAAATGAAAAGAATTAAAAGAAAAAATTTCTAATTTTGATTGAATATCTAATATTGAAGTGCCAAAAGAAATTATTGCTAATCTTAGAGATTATCAAAAAAAGTGATTTCAACGGATAAATTTTCTTAAAGAATATAATTTTGGATGAATTCTTGCTGATGATATGGGACTTTGAAAAACTATACAAACTATTTCAATGTTGCAAAGAGAATATAATAATAATATTAAAACTCCTAGTTTAATAGTTTGTCCAACTTCTCTTACATTAAATTGGGAAAGTGAAATTGATAAATTTGCTCCAAATCTAAAAGCTCAAGTAATAGAAAATTGAAAAGAATGATTTGAAAATATTGAAAAAGATACTAATATAATTATTATTTCTTATTGAATAATAGCAAATTTAGTTAATGATTGAAAATTAAAAAAACAAAAATTTCATTATATAGTTGTAGATGAATCACAAAATATTAAAAATCCTAATGCTATAAGAAGTAAATCTATTTATAAATTGAAATGAAAATATCGTTTAGCATTATCAGGTACTCCTATAGAAAATAATTTAACAGAACTTTGGTCAGTATTTAATTTTTTGATGCCTTGATTTTTATGAAATTTAAGTTCATTTAGTAAAAAATATAAAAATGCAAATAAAGAAGAATTAAAAATATTATCACAAAAAATTAAACCTTTTGTAATTAGAAGAACAAAAGAGGAAGTTTTGAAAGAAATTCCACCAAAAATAGAAAATATAACATATTTGAGAATGCCACAAAAACAAAAAAAATTTTATGATGAATTAAAAGAAGCTTATAAATTACAAATTTGAAAAAAACTTGAATCTGAATGACTAAATAAAGCTCGTTTTGAAGTTTTGGATGCACTATTGAAACTTCGCCAAGCTAGTTTATTACCACAGTTAATTGAATGAAATAATGTAAAAGATTCTGCTAAACTTGATTATATTAAAGAAAATATTGAAGAAATGATACAATCATGACATAATTTATTAATATTTTCTCAATTTACAAAATTTATATGATATATAATTCAAATTTTGAAAGAGAAAAAAATATCTTATTGCCATATTGAATGAAAAACTAAAGCTAAAGATAGACAAAAACAAGTAGAAAAATTTAATTCATGAGAAATATCTGTATTTGTAATTAGTTTGAAAGCATGATGAACAGGGTTAAATTTGACTCAAGCTGATTATGTTTTACATATGGATCCATGGTGGAATTCATCCGTTGAAAAACAAGCAACTGATAGAGCTCATCGTATTTGACAACAAAAAACTGTATTTGTAAATAAATTGATTATGAAAGATAGTATAGAAGAAAAAGTTTTGAAATTACAAGAAAAAAAGAAAGATTTAATTAAAAATGTTTTTGAATGAGATTTTACTTGAAATTTAAGTGAAGATGATATTAAATATATTTTTGATTAATTTATCAAAAATTTAGTAGATTTTTATTTAATAAAACTTATACTTAAAATTACTTAGTTAAGTTTTAATTAAATAAATTTTTTATAGATTATGGATATTAATGTTAATAAACAGTATTTTGAATTGATTGAAGATTTTTTTATTGTATCAAAAACAGATATTTATTGAAATATAACATATGTTAATGATAATTTTTGTAATATCTCTTGATATACAAAAGATGAATTGATCGGTAAACCTCATAATATTGTAAGACATCCAGAAACACCAAAATATGTATTTGAAGAAATGTGGGATACTATCAAAAATAAAAAACAAATTTTTTCTTATATTATCAAAAATAAGAAAAAAAATTGAAAATGATATTGGCTAAAAAGTGTTATTAAACCTATTTTGAATGATGATTGAGATATTATAGAATTTATTTCTATTAGACAAGATGTTACAAAAGAAATAGAATATAATAATAATCTATTTAAAACAATAGTAGAAAATATGTCAGAAAGTGTTTGGATATGAGATAAATATGAAAAAACAATTTATGCAAATCCTAATTTTTGTGATTTGTTATGATATGATGTTGAAGAGATAATTTGAAAAGAATCATATATGTTTTGGGATAATTTTAGTGCTCAAATTGTTAGAGAAAATAATAATATTAGAAAAAAATGAAAAAAATCAAAATATGAATGAAATTTAATAACAAAAAATTGAGAAAAAATACCCGTATTTCTTAGTTTAGCTCCTATGAAGGATTGATGAAGTGTTTGAATTATGACAGATTTGAGAGAATTAAAATCAGTAAAAAAACTTGCTGAATATCAAAAAGCAATAGAATGATCAAATATATTATTAAAAATATCGCCAAATTATAATATAACATATGCAAATCAAATATTTTTTAAAGCATCAAAAATAAAAAAAGATAATATTTTAAATAAATATTATTTTGATATATTAGATATTGATTCTCATTTAAAAAATGAAATAAAATTATCTCTTGAAAATAAAAAAGTTCGAAGATGAGAATTGAAATTAAATGTAAATGATGTTGATTATTTTTCTTGGGCTTTTACAAATATTATACCTTTATTTAGTAAAAATTGAGAACTTGAAGAATTTTTAGTTTTGAAAAATAATATTACAAAAGAAAAACAATATGAAACAAAAATTCAAAATGATAAAAATCATATAATAAAAAAATTGGAGGAAATAAATAAAACTAAAGATGAATTTATAAATATTGTAAGTCATGAATTAAGAACTCCTATGACTACTATCAAATGATATATATCAATGATATTGGAATGAGATGCATGAGATATTAATGATGAAGTAAAGATATATTTAAATAAAATAATTACTAATTCTCAGAGATTGATTTATTTGATAAATGATATATTGGATGTGCAAAAACTTGAATCTGGTAAAATGAATTTTAATTTTACCAAATTTGATTTTGTAAAATTACTTGATGAAGTGTATTTTGATATGTTAAATCTTGCCAAAAAAAATAATCAAAAACTTTTATTGAATAATGATTTTAAATCATTATATATTATTTGTGATAGAAATAAACTAATACAAGTTCTTGTAAATTTGATAAATAATTCTATTAAATTTACTCCAAAATGATGAGAAATAAATATAATTTCCAAAATTAATTGAGATTTTTTGGAAATTTGTGTTGTAGATACAGGAATATGAATAAGTGAAGATGATCTAAATAAAATATTTGAAAAATTTTGACAAGTAAAAAATTCTCTTACAAGGGATATAGAATGAACTGGTCTATGACTTTTTATAGTTAAATCTATAATAGAAAATTTAGGTTGAAAAATAAATATAGAAAGTAAATTATGAGTTTGAACTAAATTTTATTTTTCTATACTTATTAATAATTAACTCAAAAAAATTTATTTTATAAAAAATATATAAATGAAAAAAACAATATTAATTGTAGAAGATAATAAAGAATTGTCTGAAATGTTCAAGATTAAATTTGAAAAATGATGATTTAATGTTTTTATTTCTGATAATTGATTTGATTCATTATGACTTGCTATAGAAAAAGAACCTGATCTAATCTTATTGGATATAATGATGCCTGATATGGATTGATTTGAAACATTAAAAGTATTAAAAGAACAGACATCTTTAAAAACTAAAATTTTTATATTTTCAAATTTAAAGAGTGATGATCATATAAAAAAAGCAAAAAAATTATGAGCTGATGATTATCTTGTAAAAGCAGATTATACACCAAAAGAAGTTCTTGATAAAGTGATATTATCAATATGACCGGCTGATGATAAAAAATCTATTTTTTGTTCAGATGCAGATAAAACTTTTGTTTCACAATGTCCACATTGTTGAGAAAAATTTAAATTAGATATTAAAATATCAAAAGATGAATAATATAAGAGAATATGATGAGTTTGAATGAAAAAATAATGATGATGAAGAAGTATTTAATTCTAATCTTGCAGATGCTTTAAGTGATACATTTTTGATAAATGAAAAAAATTCTAATTTATTATCAAAAGAAAAATTAGAAAATATAAGACAAAATTTGTTGCAAACTACGGAAAAACTTTATGAACAAAATAATTCAAATAAACCAATACTTATAGTAAGTGATTGAACATATTTGAGTATTAAAGAAAAAGTTTTGAAAGAAATTTATTGAGAAAAATTATATCAAAAATATACACAAGTAGTAAATATTAAATATAATGATTGATGATTAGATATAGAAGATTTGGATAATTATTTAAAATCAAATATTCATTCAAATAGTTTAATATTATTATGATGAAGTATCAGTGATATTGTTGATATAAATCCTTTTATTTCCAATAGTTTCTTTTTTTCTTTTTTGAAAGATATTATAGAAAATACATGAGATATATCAAAAAATAATTTTTTATTGTGAATATGTTATTGACATCAATTAATATCACATATTTCTTGAAATGAGATGGAAAAATGTGGTAGCGATTTTTCTATCAAAACTTGTCAATTTGAAAAAGAAATTCCTGAATTTTATAAAAAATGTTTTGTATGATTAAATAATGAAAATCAAAATAATTGATTTAATTCTGTTTTTACTAGATCTTGGAAAGTTTGAAAAAATTATAATGATGATTTTGTTCCATTAATAGCTGATCAAAATTGATTTTGAAATAAAAGTGAAACATTTTTGAGTATACAATTTCATCCTGAAGTTCCTATTAAAGATATTGATAATATAAATAAACTTAAAAATGAATTGTCAAAATTATGAGTTGATATAGATTCGCTTTCTTTTGATGAACAAAAATTATCTGAAAGTATAGATAAACATTTTTTTATTCCAGTATTTGATAATATAATATCAAAAATTTTAACAAGATTTAATAAAGAAAAATCTGAATATTCTGAGATGAATTTGAATTTAATTAATGTAAATAAACTTAGATCTACAAGATTAGTGTGAGATTTTTTATCAGAATCTTATCTTGATTTTAATTTTCCCAAAAGAGAAGATTATTTTAATTATCTTTATAATAATTGATTACTTTATTTAAATTCAAATTTTGATCGAAAAGTTGATAGGTGAGTAAAAGAAGTATCTAATACTTTATGATTAAAATCTACTTCAAAAATTATATCCGAATTGCAAAAATATAAAAAAGAAATTGATAAAAATGCTGTATTTACTGTAAGAGATATGTGAGCAGGAGATGGAACTTTTTTGGAAGAAAGTTATAAAGATCTTTCATGAAAAGATATACTTTTTTCTTGAGTATGAGATAAAATATATATAGATTTGTACAAATGAATAAAAAATTCAAAATATTCTTGGCAAATACCAGATGATATATTGAAAATATTTGTAAAAAAATTTATACAAATAAAAAATGATATAGAAAAACAATCTTGAAAAAAAGAAATAAAAGAAATATTGCCAAAAATACTTTCTTCAATAAATATTTCTAAATGAGATGTTGTTTTGGATGATTCTATGTTTGCAGAAAGTACTAGTATGTTTGATTATGTTTGATGAAACTCTTTGAGTGAAGAATCTTTAAAATTTTTGGAATCTAGTGATTGAAAAAATAAAATTAATAATTTAAAAAATGATATACAATTAAATTTTTTATGATTTGTAAAATGATATTTTGAAAGAATTTTTGTGTCAGATTTTAATTCTTATTTTGATAATCTTGAAGAAATTAGATTTAAGTATTCTAGTGATTTAAAAAAATGTGATTTAAATTTATCAGTTAGATGAACATCTCATCTAAATAATAAAGATTATTATAATTTAATGTATGATCTTATAGATAAATGATTAAATGATTGATGAATTATTATAGATGATTGAATTATTAGATCATATACATATGAAAATAGATTTTTGGAATTTTTGAAATTACAAGATATTTTTTCTGATACAATAAAAATATTTATTATTTCAGATTTGAAAGATGATATAAAATCTGTAATTATTCAAAAAAAACCTTTTAATGATGAATTAGATTTATCAAATCATGTAATGGAATGATTTTTTGTAGAAAGTATAGAAACTTTTGATAATAATGATATTATTGTTAATTCTTATGTAAGAAATTTAGTTCATAACTATATATATTCTTTATCTTTTTGAAAAGATATTTATAAAAAAATAGATAATAAATTATCTTTAAATATAAATCATATAATAAATTTGATTAATAATGATAATTATGAAGAAATATATTTTAAAATTGATGAAATTATAGATGATTTATGAAAAGAATATTTGGAAAATATTTGTAGAAATAGTTCTATAAAAAATTTTAAATCATTAAAATTGCGATTGGAAAATACTATTCGTTTTAAAAAAGAAATATCTTCTATTGTATCAAAAATATTAAAGCAAGATAATAATGATTATGATTATCTTATTTTATATGAAAGTGAAAAACATAAAAATAATATTGAATTACATCTTAATATTTTTGATGAATTAATTAAAGAACAAGAAGAAAAATCTAATGTAAATAAAATAAATATAAAGCCATTTCAAACATTATTAAATTTTTTTGATAGTATGAATGAAGTATCTGATCCTAAAGTTTTGGAAGAATTGTCTTCTTTATCTCCTTATATTTTACCACTTTTGGAAAGTAAAGATTTATTGCTTGAAACTTTATGATTAGATAAGTTTTTGGATAAAAAATTTGAATCTGAAAAAGATGATTTAGATAAAAGTTTAGAAAATATTTTTTGGAAAAATGTAAAAATATTAGTAATAGATAATATACCTTCTATGAAAAAACTTTTGGATGTTGTTTTTGTTTCTGATTTATGAGTAAATAGAGATAATATTACTATGCTATCTTCTTGTGAAGATTGATTATTATCTTTATCAAAATGTGATTTTGATGTTGTAATAGTTCAAAAAGATTTAGATATTAATTCAAATTTTTCTATTTTGAATTATATTAATTCTATATGAACAAATTTATTGTATATTTGATGAGATGATAAAAATATTGATGTTGGTAATAATCTTTCTTATAAAGAACTTGTTCATCCATTTACAAAAAAAGAATTACAAGAATCTATAGCTTCATTTGATTGACTTGTTGATAAGACAATATTAGATATATAATTTAAATATATATTATTAAAAATTAAAAACAATATTATTACCTACAGAATTAACAAAATTCACTTTTTTCTCTAATTTAGGTGCAGAAGATTAGAATTTTATAACTTTGTATTGACAATATAAAGTTTTACTTACAATATCTTTGATTTCTATTTCGTGAAAATTTTCAATTATGTAATATATATTCAACTACTTCTAAACAGGCATACATATAATAATTATTTAGTCTTTCAACTTCACTTCTTAAATGTATTTTCTCTAAATTATATTCTTGTTTTAAATATTTATATGTTTCTTCTATTAACCATCTATAACTATATGCTTTTATTACTTCTATAGCTTCTTTTGCATTTCATACTTTTTTGTTTGTAAGAAATATTCTTTGTCATTTATTATTTTTTATCACCACCAAATAATATTTTCTCTTACTGTTTGGGTCAAATATCTTTACCATTCAATAGTAAAGTTTTCCTCTCATTTTCTTGTCTCCTTTCAGACTTATCTCTACTTCCTTTTTCAAGTTTCTCAAATAACTAATTGAGTTCTCTATCTATACTGTTTTTCACTTAATTTTTACATATCTATTTTTTTCATACATACTATAAAGTATGTTTTTAGTTTTGACAAAATATCAAACATTTTTTTCTCATCATATTATCTATCAAATATAAAACATATATTAACCTCATCTTTGTAGAACAAAATTTCTAAATCCTTGATTTAGACAAGGATTTGCGAGAAAATAAAAATAGATTTGTGTACTACACAAATTTTATAATTTTATTTTAAATAATTTAAA
>NZ_JAEDAM010000025.1 GCF_018420025.1 Candidatus Vampirococcus lugosii
TATCATATTCATCTATCAATATTACTACTTGTTTTCCTGTTTTTTCATATATTTTTTTTGCAAGTGTACCTATATTAAAACTTTTTGTAAAATCTTCTAAATTATATATTTTTCAATCATAAAATATTTCAAGCTTTTCATTTATAAATTCATTTACATCTTCAAATTCGTTATAACTTGCAAAACTCATATATACTACTGGATTTGTTTCTTCAAAATTTCGTTTATCATAAATATATGTATTTTGGAATAATTCTTTTTCTCACATATACAAATATTTTATCATTGATAATGTCAATGATTTCCCAAATCTTCTTGGTCTAGACAAAAAATAATACCTATTACTTATCAATAAATTATGTATTGTTTTAGTTTTATCTATATAATATCATTTTTCATTTATAAATGTTTTGAAATCTTGTGTTCATATCAATATTTTTTTCATTTCTTTAATTTTTTTAATTTTACTAAATCCTTTTCATTATATTTTTTTCTTTACCAAAATCAACATCTTTTCCCGCCCGGGCGGGAATTAAACTTTAACTCTTACTTTGCCCGTCAATAAGTCCTTCATAAGTCATTTTTTAATATTTTCAAGTTTATGTTTATATGCTTGTTCTTTTTCTATTTTTTCATCTGCATTTGATAAAATTTCTGCTATTTTTTGTTGTTCTTGAAGAGGAGGATTTTTTATTTTAAAATTTCTTAAAACATTTAATGGAACAAAATTTTGACTAGTTCATGATAAAATAGATTCAATATTTTTATTAAATAAAGAAGTATTTAAAAAATAATAAAAATATTTAGATTGAATCATATTTCAATTAAATCTAAAAATTCAAACATTTTTGACAGAAAAATTGATTTTATCATTTAAAATAATAACAGGATTTCAAATAGTTCATATCATTCAAAATAATATATCATATTTTTTAACATAACTTCTTTTATTTATATTTAAATAGTCATTATATGATATATTATAGAAATCATCTAATTTTAATTTTCAATAATTTCATAAATTCTTTGATGTATATAATGGATATCAAAAAATTACTGGTTTAGGTGTATCATGTGTTCAATCAGTAATACTACTACAAACTTCAATTGATTCTTTCACCTCCCAACTCTCTGGAATTTTCCCCAACTCACTATCTTTAAATTTTGTATGAGGTTTTCAAGTATTTATATCAATTCATTTTGTAAATAAATCTTCCATCAATCAAGTTTTGATTTTTTTGTATTTTTCTATCAAATCATCAGTTTTTTGTATAGCTTCATCTACTGTTGAAAGTATTTTTGCTATTTTTTGTTGTTCTTGAAATGATTGAGGAAAAGTAATAAAAATATTTTTTAAATCTCAGTTATTTATAGCTTCTTGAGTACTTCATTCAGCATATAAATCTTTTTGTTTATTAAAATCATCTGACAATATAAATTGATAAAGATAATCAGAATTTATTGATGTATTTAATCATAAAAATCAAGTAGATAATATATATTTATTATATAGTTCATTATTAGCTTTTATTACTTTTAAAGTATATCTCATTTTAGCAAAATATATATTATCAATGATAGCTTGTATATTTGCTCTTGAAGGTCTTTTATTAAATGTAATATATTCTTCAAAAGAAATAATTTTATTTCATTGAATTGATGAAGTAGATAAATATTTTTTTTCTCAGTTAAAATTTATAATTCAGCTTCATTGAATTTTAAAAAAGTTTTCATCTACAAGATTTGTTGTTTTCCACCCTTCAGGAATTTTCAAATTTTCTATATTAGTCATAATTTTATTATTTTAAATAAAATAGTTATTATCCCCAAAAACAAACTTTTTTGCAAATATTTATTTTATATAATTTTTTATAATATATAAAAAAAATTTTATTTCAATAAAAAAACTATTGTATAATTATAAATTACTTGAAATATTTAATAATATCTATATTATGATAGGTAAATTATTTAAATTTAACATAATTTTTTATGAAAAATATTCGTAATTTTTGTATTATAGCACATATTGATCATGGTAAATCTACTTTAGCTGATAGAATGCTTGAAATTACTTGAACAATAAAAAAATCTGATCATTGACAAGTACTTGATAAGTTAGATCTTGAACAAGAAAGATGAATTACTATAAAATTAACTCCCGCTAGGATGCAATGGAAATGATATGAACTTAATTTAATTGATACTCCATGACATGTTGATTTTCAATATGAAGTTAGTAGATCATTGTCTGGGGTAGAATGAGTAGTTTTACTAGTTGATGCAAGTCAATGAATTCAAGCTCAAACACTTAGTACATTATATATGGCATTAGATTACAATTTGGAAATAATTCCTGTTTTGAATAAAGTTGATTTACCAGCTGCTGATCCTGAAAGAGTTTGAAAAGAATTAGAAAATTTAATTTGAGTTGATCAAAATGATATAATAAAAATATCTGCAAAAACATGAGAAAATGTAGAATTAGTGCTTGATTCAATAATAGATAAAATATTAAGTCCTGATGTTTTTTTGGATATATACAAAGATATGTATTATCATAAAATTGCTCCTGAAAAAATTAAAGATGACAATAATATAACTAGAGCTTTAATATTTGATAGTGTATTTGATAGATATAAATGAGTTGTAGCTTATATAAAAGTTCTTAGTGGTTCCATAAAAGTATGAGATCATATAAAACTTTCTCATACCAAAATTTGATTAACTCCTACGGAAGTTGGGCATTTTGCTCCTGATTATGAAAAAGATAAAGAAATTAGAGAATGACAAATATGATATATTCTTACAGGTCAGAAATCTGTAAGAGATGCAAAAATTTGAGATACAATTATTAATATTCAAGATGATAAATTAAAAATTAAAGATTATGATTTATTATTTGATAATAAAAAAATTCCACTTAAAGATCTTGCTATTCCTTGATTTAAGAGAATAAAACCTTTTGTATATTCATGAGTTTATCCTTTGAACACAAATGATTATGAGAAATTAAGAGATAGTTTTGAGAAACTTACACTTAATGATAGTGCTATTGAATATGAATATGAAAATAGTTTAGCTTTGTGAAATTGATTTAGAGCTTGATTTTTGTGAACATTACATATGGATATTATTAGACAGAGATTGGAAAGAGAATATTGAATAGAAACAATATTTACAGTTCCTAATGTTATATATCTTGTCAAACTTAAAGATTTAACCTTGGAAAAAGTAAAAACTTGAAATAATATATTGGAAATAGTAAAATCTTGATATCATAAATTTGTAATTGATGATTTTGATGAAAGAGATTCAAATTTATCTGATGCCGAAATAGCTGATAAATATTTGGAACAATTAAAATACTGGATGATAATTAGATCAGGTAGTGAAATGCCAGAGCCTGGGAAAATAGAGTTAATATGGGAACCTATTTCAGAAGTAGAAATTGTTGGTCCACAAGATTATAGTGGTAATATAATGGATTTGGCACAAAATCATAGATGAGTTTTGAAATGAATGGAATATATTGATAATGATAGAGTTTTGCGAAGATATAGAATTCCTTTGGCAGAAATAATAGTTGATTTTTATGATATATTAAAATCTACTACTAAATGATTTGCAACTATGAATTATGATTTTAAATGATATGAACAAAATGATTTAGCAAGAGTAGATATTTTGGTAAATAATGAAAGAATTGAAGCTTTTAGTTTAGTAACTCATAAAGATAAAGCTTATAATCTAGGCAAAAGTATAGTTTCCAAATTGAAAGAACATATTCCAAAACATTTGTTTGCTGTACCTATACAAGCTGCAATATGAACTAGAATAATAGCAAGAGAAACTATTCCTGCTATGAGAAAAGATGTAATAGCAAAATGTTATGGATGAGATGTTACTAGGAAAAGAAAACTTTTGGCAAAACAAAAAGAATGAAAAAAGAAAATGAAACAAATGTGATCTGTAAATGTGCCAAATGATATATTTATTAAAATGGTAAGTAGAAATTAATTATATTAAAATTAGTTTATAATTTAAAATTTATTGTTTAATAATTTGATTAAATTAGGTTTAAAAATAATATTAAAATATATCAAAATAATGATACATTTTTTTTGTGAATATTTTGTTTATATTTCAAAATATCTTTAGTACAAAAATACTTTTTGTAAATAATTTTATTTTTTAAAAATAATAAAAAATGAAAAAATGATTTAATTTATGATATATATTATTATGAATTATTATTTCATTTACATTTTTTTTGTTATTTTATTCTTATCAAAATTGAGATATTGTTTTTGAAAAAAAATTTGAAAATTCAAATTTGGAAAATACAGAATGAATTTTATATTTTTCTCCTACTTACGATCACGAACGATATTTAGATTATATTGATGAAAATACTGAAAATTTATGGATTTATATTTATTCTTTTATTTATGATCCAATTATTGATAAATTTGATAAAATATCAAAAGATACAGATATAAAAATTATTATAGAAAATAATAAGTTTAGACATAATGACAAAGATTATTTGCAATTAATTGAAAGATTCAAAAATAATTCAAATATTGAAATAAAAAACGATGAGGATTTAGATATTAATTTTATGCATGCTAAAACTTTTTTGTTTGATGATAAATTTATAATACAAACAGCAAACTTAACTTATTCTGCATTTTTTAGATCATCAGAAATATTTTTTGTGTGATATAATAAAAATATTTTGAAATCATTAAAATATATTTTTGAACAAGATTGGAAATGAGAAAGTATAGATAAAGATAAAATACATCCAAATCTTTTGGTTTGTAATATAAATTGTAGAGAAACTTTTGAAAATTATTTATCAAATGCTAAAACTAGTATTAAAATATTTAATCAAAGTCTTTCAGATCCTAATATAACAAATATATTGAACAATTTTGATTGAGATTTAAAAATTATTTTATCAGATAATGAATATAATTATTCAAATAAAGAAATTTTTGATAATAATGAATTGCAATTTTTGGAACAAATATATTTACATGCAAAATCAGTTTTGATAGATGATAAATATTTGATAGTATGAAGCACTAATTTCACTACTAACTCAATTGACAATAATAGAGAAATTAATATAGTTATCATTAATAATGATTTAATTAATGATTTTAATAAAAATTTTTCTAAATATTGGAAATAAATATTTAATTTAAAATAAGATTTGCGAAAAAATAAAAATATTTTTATATACTATACTCTCTTTTTTATATAAAAATTTAACTAATCTCGTAATTTTTATATTTATATTCATTGAAACAGTCTAGTATAAAAAAGTATAATTTTGTCTTGAAATATTAAGTATATTACTATATTATATAACACTAAATAAAAAAATTTAAATTAAATTAATATAAAATAAATAATGCTAATATGATTAATAGATGACAAAGATTATTGAATAGAACAAATAAAAAAATCAGTTCCAAATAATATAAAATATAAATTTAAACATTTTTTTAGTTACAAAGATGCTATCAAAGAAACTTTTGATATATTATTTTTGGACTATTATTTAGATAAAGATTGAGTAAAATGAAAAGAAGTAATCCAACTTATGGAAGCAAATATAATTATAGGATTTAGTTCTGTTCCTGAATGTAATAATATATTATTAATTAAAGGTGCAGATTATTGAATTACTAAATTAAAATCAGATGATAATGAAGATTTAAATAAACTTATGAAAACAATATTATAATTTAATTTTAATGAAAAAAAGAAATATTTTATTATATTTCTTTTTTATATTATTAAAAATGAATTATATACTACAATATTATTTATAAATAAAATTTTTTATCATAAATAAACAAAAAATGTTAATATTTTTGCACACATTCATTATTTTCACACTTAATTTCACTAAAGATACAATCACATATCCTATCATCAAAACAACTTATATTATCTAATACAAATTTTTCATAAGATTTTATATAATTCACATTCATAATTCTTCAACAACAATAATCATCAGCAATACCACAATCTGAATCAGTATCACAATAATTTATATTACCAAATTTTTTATTAATAACATTTCAAATATTATTACATGATATTTCTGATAAATTATTTTTTTCATCTTCTATATTTTTTAGAACTCTAGAAACATTATTTTCTCATATTCAAGTTTCTAATTTTTCTAACAAAACAATAATTATAGCTTTATTTCTTTTATTTTCAGTAATATCATATATTTTATCTATATGATTTATATACGATATTACTTTTACATCTGTTTTTGAAGTATTTATAATTATATTAGCAACTTCTTGAATTTTATTTCTTTTGACCTGTGATATTTTTTCTTCATACATAGTATTAGAATACATAGAATTAGAAGTTCATAATCATATGATTATTGAAAACAATCATAAAACAAATAACTTTTTCATATTAAATTAAATTAAATTTATATAAAATATATAATTATTTACAACAATTCATCAATTTTTATTCTTTTTTGTTGCATAGTATCTCTATCTCTAATAGTTACAGTTTGATCTTGTAAAGTTTGATTATCAATAGTAATACAATAAGGAGTTCATATTTCATCTTGTCTACGATATCTTTTTCAGATATTTCAAGATTTATCAAATTCACAAACATATTTATCAGAAAGTTTTTCAAAAAATTCTTTTCATTTATCCAACATTTCTTGATTTTTTTCCATCAAAGGAAGTATAGCATATTTTATTGGTGCTATATTGAAAGGGAATTTAATTACAATTCTATTTTGCTCATTTCATTTTGGATCAATATATTTTTCTTCATTATAATAATTTGCCATCACAACAAAAGCAGTTCTATTAAGTCATATACTAGATTCTATAACATAAGGAATATATCTAAATCAAGTTTTGGGATCAGAATATTGCATATCTACCCCACTATGTTTTTGATGATTTTTGAGATCATAATCAGTTCTATTATTCAAAGCTTGAATTTCTCACCAAGCCCAAGGAAATTTATATTCAAAATCATGAGTACAATCTGAATAATGTGCTGCTTCTTCTTTTGGTAATTCTCTAGCTTCTATTTTTTCTTTATCTATTCATAATATATCAGTCCACCATTTATAAAATTCATCTTTCCAATATTCATAAGAATCTTTTGCATCATCAGGATGTACAAAATATTCTATTTCCATTTGCTCAAATTCTCTCTGTCTATAAATAAATTGTCATGGTGTTATTTCATTACGAAAAGCTTTTCCTACTTGTGCAATACCAAATGGAACTCTAACTCTCATAGTATTTAAAATATTTTTGTAATCAACAAAAATTCATTGACAAGTTTCTGGTCTAAGATATACTAAATTTTCATCATTATCAATTACTCATTGATGAGTTTTGAACATAAGATTAAATTTTCTAATTTCTGTATAATCCAATGCTCAACATTTTGGACATATGATATTTTTTTCAATAATATATTCTGACAAATTTTCTGTTGGTGTTCACTCCCCTGCCCAATTTTTGGGAACTTGAGAATCATTAGATTTATTTATATATTCTTCTATTAATTTATCTGCTCTAAATCTATTTTTACATTTTTTACAATCCATAAGTGGATCATTAAAACCTGCCACATGTCAACTTGCTTGCCAAACTTTTTTATTCATAAGAATTTGAGTATCCAAAGCTATTATATCTTGTCTTTTATGAACAAATTCTTTCCACCAAAGATCTCTTATATTATTTTTAAGTTCTATTCAATAAGGTCAAAAATCCCATGCATTTCCAAGTCATCAATAAATTTCACTACCAGGATATACAAATCATTTTCTTTTTGCCCATGAACTAATAGTATCAAGTTTAATTTCCATAATAATATTTAATATTTTTATATATAATAAATATATACTTTATATATAAAATATATAAGTTTTCAAGATTAAGTTAATTTTTTATCTAATATTAATACAAGGATTTATAAATTTTAGTCTACAAAGATAAATTTAATAATTTATGAAAGTCGCCATTTTTTTGAATTAATTTTCTTTACATTGTCTTGACAAGATGGATTTAATCTTAATTTTTTATTATATATAGTATATCCTTCTGGAGACAAAGAATTATCAGGATTTATATCAATATCTAATCAAATATCATTCGCCAATTCTCTAAGATAATTATCTACATAATATTCTAATGGTGTTTCCAAATTTCATGAATAATAATAATTGTAATCAAGTTTATATCTAGATAATTTTTTATTATCTCAAATAGCAATAATAAATCTTGCTATTATTTTTCAATTTTCATCAGCAATATTAAATACTCATTTATTTACATCTATTGTATTACTTATAGATGACCACCAATATTCTCATAATGATCATCTAGTATGAAATTTATCAATATCAATAGATTTTCATACTCAAAGAGATTTTAATGGATTTTTTTCTCTTTCTATCTTAATTTTATTTAAAAAACTTTTAGAATCTCAAGTAAAACTATCTCATCTAAAAAGACAATCTATTTTACGAGTATAATTATCATTCAATTCTCTCAAATTTTTTATTTGTAATTCCAATTCATCCCATATTTCTTTATCTAAAGAAATTATAGAATCTTTATATTTTAAAATATTTTGACTAAAATAATCCAATAAATTATTAATTGTTATATTAAAATAAGATTCTTTATCTGTATATACACTAGAAACAAAAATAGTCTTAAATTTTATTTTATTTAGATTTTTATCTAAAACTCATAAATTATTTATTTTTTCTATACTTTTTATAGCTAATTCAAATGGATTATCTATTGATAATCATATATTTTCAATTTCTTTATTTTTAAATATTTTAGTATTTGATGATAACCATATTTTCTGTTGTTCTTGTGATAAAGATTTATCTAATCGTTCTTTATTTTTTTCCAAATCATATTGCAATAAATTATCAGGACTTAATTTTTCTTGTTCATCAAATTCTCAATTTAAATATCATATTAATATTTCAATTATATATTCTCTTTCTCAATTATATAAATGTGAATTAAAAGAATATTCCTTATTATACAACATTTTAAATGCATTTATAAAATCTGGATTATCAAATTTATTTTTATCTATTTTAGATATTTTATCTATTTTTTCTTTAAGATTTACAAAAGCAAATTTTTTCAATTCACTAATTATTTTTTTATAATACATATTATCAAATTTTTTTAATACATTTTGCATAAAAAGTTCTTCAAGTCATTCTATATTTTCATTTTCAATAAAATAATCAAAATATTTTAATTTTTTTTCACAATTTTGTGTATTATTTTCTTTTAATATTTCTTCAAACTCTTTTTTTAGACTATCAAAATCTAATTTTCAAGTTTTTTTATCTATAAAATAACTAATTGTTTTGGGTAATTCTTTTTGTTCTAATTCAAGATCTAATTCTTTAATTAAAGATAATTTTTTTATTGAATCAATAAGTAATTGATTTTCATATTTTACACAATATCAAATTATATCATCAAAAATATTTTTTTGCAAACTTGAATCTGGAGTAGAATCAATAATATATATTGATTTTAAATATTCTTGTATATCTGAATTATTACACTTTTGTATAAATTCATCAATTGTATTAGATAATAAAATGAGTAATTTTATTTTACTTTCATTTCAATATATCAAAATATTTCTAACATATTTATTACTCAACAATTTATCAAAATCTTGTAAAGAATTACATAATCAAATTATAAATCTAATATTATTTTTATTTCAATTTACTAACATATTTCTAACATATTCATTATTAGACAAGCTTTTAAAATCTTGTGAAGAATTACACAATCAAATTATAGAATTAATATTATTTTTATTTCAATTTATTAATATATTTCTAGTATATTCATTATCAAACAATTTTTCAAAATCTTCCAAAGAATTACACAATCAAACTATAGAATTAATATTTTTTTCATTTCAATCTATCAAAATATCTTTAACATATTCATTATTAAATAATATATCAAAATCTTGTGAAGAATTACATAATCAAACTATAGAATTAACATTTTCTTGATTTCAATCTATCAAAATACTTTTGGTATATTCATTAGCAGACAAGTTTTCAAAATCTTCCAAAGAAGATAATTTCAAAAAACTTTTTATATTATTTTTATTTCAATATATCAAAATATCTCTAATATAAATATTATTAAATAATATATCAAAATCTTGTGAAGAATTACATAATCAAACTATAGAATTAACATTTTCTTGATTTCAATCTATCAAAATACTTTTGGTATATTCATTAGCAGACAAGTTTTCAAAATCTTCCAAAGAAGATAATTTCAAAAAACTTTTTATATTATTTTTATTTCAATATTTTAATATATAATTAATTTTTTCATTCTCACATAATTCATAAAAATCTTGTGAAGAATTACATAATCAAACAATAGATTTAATATCATCTTCATTTCGTTTTATTAAAATATTTTTGGTAGATTCAGTATTACACAATTTATAAAAATCTTGTGAAGAATTACATAATCAAATTATAGCTTCAATATTTTTTTCATTTCATTTTTCCAAAATAATAATAGTATGTATATTACAAATATTTAGAAAATCCTGTGAATCTTTACACAATCAAATAATAGATTTAATATTATTTTCTTTTCAATTCATCAAAAGTTCTTGAATAAAATTATTATTATATAATAATTCAAAATCTTGGTAATTATTACATAGTCAAACAATAGATTTAACATTTTCTTTATTAGAATTTTGAAGAAATTTACTAGTATATATATTTATATTATTAGACAATTTTTTAAAATCTTCATATGAAGAACATAATGAAATTATTGAATTAATATTAGTTTCATCTCAAGTTATCAATAAATAAGTAGTTTTTTGATCACATATATCCAAAAAATCATCATATGTTTTCAATAGTCATATAATAGAATTAATATTATTTTCTTTTCATCTCATTAAAACATTAATAGAATTTTCATTATTACATATTTTTTTAAACTCATCCAAAGAATTACATAATCAAAGAATAGATTTAATATTATTTTTATTTCAATTTATTAATATATTTCTAACATATGTATTATCACAAAATTTACTAAATTCTTGAAACGAAGAAGATAACAAAATAATATCTTCAATATATTTTTCATTTAAATTTATCAAAAGATTTCTAAGATATTCATGTTTATTTTTATCTTTACATAATTTATCAAAATCTTCCAAAGAAGATAATCAAAGAATAGATTCAATATATCTTTCATTTCAATTCATCAAAAGATTTCTAGTATATGTATAATTACATAATTTATTAAAATCATTAAATCAAGAACATAATCAAACTACAGATTCTAAATTTTTCTCTTTTGAAGAAATTAAAATATCAACAATATATTCATTATTACATAATTTATTAAAATCATTAAATCAAGAACATAATCAAACTACAGATTCTAAATTTTTCTCTTTTGAGTTTATTAAAACATTTTTTATATTTTGATTATTACACATTTTTTCAAATTCTTCAATATTTTGTCAAAATATTATTTTTTCTACAAAAGAAAAAGAAAAATTTTTTCCAAAATATTTTTCCAATATTTGAGAATAATCTTTTAATCATTTTATATATCATTCCATCAAATAAAATTCATCTTTAGTTATTCATACTTCATTTTCTTTTTTTTCATCTCATTTTTTCAAGACATCAAATATATAATTTCTTATACAATCTTTTATACTTTCCAAATCATTTGAATCTTTATAAAGCTCTTTTATTTCAGATATTGAAACATTTGATAATGTTCAAATATTTAATTTATCCATTTTTACAAAATATTTATATATTTAAAATTTATTATAATTTTAATTATTAATATATATTTTTAAATTAAAGTCAAGACAAAATATTTAATATAGCAGTCTATTTCAAATGTGTACGACTACGGGCGAAAACAAAAAATTTATTTCAAATTGATTAATTTTCAATAAGAATATCAATATTATTATTATTTTCAAATGTATTATTACTCTCTAAATTTAGTTCATCTAAATTGACTAAATTATTATTAGAATCATACTTTTCTGGAACATAAAGACCATTATTATTATTTTTTATACTATTGTTTTTTATTTCAATAGTATCATTAATAATATTACTTTTTACTCGAATTCAACTTTCTTCATTATCAAATATAATATTTCAATCTATATTTAAATTGTAAGAATTATCAATATATATTCAATCTCAAAATCATGTATTACTAGATTGAGTATGATTCTTAGTTCAAGAAATAATATTATTTTTTATTGTTGATTGAGAATTTTCATAAATAGGTCAATCATCTTCTCAAGAACAAAAAGTAAATCATCGAACAGTTGAGCAACTTTGAGAAGTACCATTTATATGATTAATGGTTAAAGCACTTCAATAATTATCTTTTATTTCATTATTTTCTACTTCTACACTAATTGTATTAATGAATGTATTATAAATACCTCATTCAACTCATAATAAAACTCATCATGCATTTCTCCAATCTGTCAAAGCATGAGAGTTTCAAATTATTTTATTATCTTTTATCTTAACATATTTCTCTTCTTCTATTGCACCAGAAGCAGAAGCTTGATATGAAGCATGATAAATTCATCTTTCTCAATTATTTAAAACTTCTGTATTTACTAACTCACCATATGAATAAAAACCTATCCCATCGTTAGCATTTTCTTCAAATTTTGAATTTCTTATTGAAATATTTTTCGAACCTGTTACCCTAATTCAATCAACATTATTATTATGAGAATATACATTATCAATTAATATATTATTTGAAAATTCAGCATAAATACCTCTTTGACCAAACTCTTTAATTTCAAAATTTTTAATTTCAATATTATCAAAATTATTAATAAAAATTCAATGTTCATTAATACTAACACCATCCAATACAGGTCTATCTGTACCGATACCTATTAAAGCAATTCATTCTTTATCTATTATTAAATTCTCTTTATAGGTTCAAGATTCTACACATATCACATAATCTGCTTGAGCATCATCTATTGCATTTTGTATATTTTCTCAATTTTTCACTGTTATGTCGCATTTATCACTTGCTCAGCTTGAAATACTACCACCACTTTCTTTAAAATAAGTATCTGATTCTTTTTCAACCTCACTTAAATCTCAAGATCAAGATATTTTTTCATTTATTTCTTTATTTTCTGTTAAATCACTA
>NZ_JAEDAM010000089.1 GCF_018420025.1 Candidatus Vampirococcus lugosii
TTGATCTTCATTTATTGTATTATGAGATAATAGTGAGATTGTAAAAAAACAAGATGGAACAAGTTTATCAGGTGATAGTTTGGATGAAGTATTTAGTTGAGTAAATGAATATGTAGAACAACAATGATCTACTTGAGCAAGTGATGGAGGCTGAGGAAGTGGATGGAAATGTTGAGATGATATAACAACAAAAGATTGAACTGAGACTTATACTACTAAAAAAATGGATGATTGAATGTGTTGGACTACTCAAAATATGAGACATCCTGTTATGGATAAAATACCATCAGAGGATGCACAATCCACAGATTGAATTTGGTATGCAAGTTGAGATAGTAGTACTAAAGATGATTATGGTTTACTATATGATTGGTATACAGCTATGTGATTAACAGGCGATCATGGTGGCGACGAATTCATAGAAAAGTTAGATACTAGTGTTTGTTGACAATTAGGATCTGGTTGGCAACTTCCTAGTTGAGAGGAAAGGTTTGCTGTAGGTACATGAGTTGTAGATATTTATTCTCCGTGATCTAGATATAGTTCTCCGTGAGAAAACGATTGGATGTTTAGTGATAAGTATACAATACATTGGACCGCTAGCATTCTAGATACACCCACACCAGCCTTCCGTAGATTTATGCGTGACGGTTCAAAACCAATTGGAATATGGAGGTACAGAATTGAAGATGATCGGAACGATGGTTGGAGTGGGTATAGTGTAGTTTGTCGCAAAGAATAATGAAATTATTGAATATTTACTTTATTTAATATTTAAGATTAGTGATTGATTTGACCATATAGTGAATTTGGTAGCTAATATATTATAACTAACTCATCTATTTATTAATCTTAGCTTTTTGTACTACTTTTCCCGCCCGGGCGAGAAAAAGATGTTGATTTTGTAAAAGAAAAAAATATAATGAAAAAGAAAATGAATAGATTATTTATTTTGTATTTAAGAAAATAATGAATATTATAGCAGTTTCTTATTATAATATATGACCTTTTTTTGAACAAATAATTTCTGTAATTTTTAAAAAATGAAAATATTTAATCAATTCTTCAGTAGGAAGTGGTAAATCTTTTTTATTTTTTGATTCTCCATTATTTGCTTTATATAAATATTCAAATAGACCAATTTTGAATAAAAAATCTCAAAAATGATTTGTAAAAATATTATTTGAAATTGATTGAAGTTTATATTTTATTCATAGAATAATAAAGGTAACTAAATCAGGTTGAGAAAGTGTTTCTAGTTCTCTTTTTTGTTATCAAAAAAATATTGATTTAGTTATACAAGATATTGAAAATAATTATAATGAAATAATAAATTATTGAGTTGATTTTTCGGATATTTTATCAAATTTTGATTTTGAACAAATACAGTTCAAACTTGAACAAGAATTACAAAAAACTTTGGAATCCTTGATTGTACCTAGACAAGTTTTTTTGAATACAAATTTTCTTATGCAAGAATGAAATAATATTTTTGATTTAACTCCTATAGAAAGAATAAATGTATTCAAAAATATTTTTAACTTATTATGAATAGATGAAGCAAAAGAAATAGTTTGAACAGAAAAAAGAGAAATTCAACTAAAATTAAAAATAAAAAAAGATACTTCTCATTTTGATAATAAAATTAGAAAATATATAAATTTATTTTTGGAGCATTTCAATGATGAATTTAAAAAACAACTTTGTTCTGAGAATTTACAGATAATATCAGATTTAGATTTTATAAAAGATAAAATATCTATTTTTGATTTTGATTATAAATCAATTGATATAAATCAAATTTCTAATATAGAAAAAGATTTAATTGAAAAAAAAGAATATTATCAATCACTTTTGGCAAATATTAAAACTTATAAATCTACAATTAATTTATTGCAAAATGATTATAATAATATTATTCAAAATATTGAAAATAACGAAAATCAAATTAAAAAATTAAAGAAAAAAATTAATTCTTTTGATTTTTCCAAAATTGATAAAATGATTGAAGAAAAACAAAATTTATTTAAAGAACAAAAAAATATTTTACAAAATATAGATTTTGATATTTATGCAAAATATAATTATGAAATAAATGATATATTTCAAGCTAATAATTTATTAGTTGAATTGAGTTATAAATGAAAAGATTATAGACAAAATAAAAAAAATTATGAAAATGATTTGGAAAAATTGGAAATTAAATATAAAGAACTTAATGATAAACTTAATGATTTGGAAATAAAGGAAGGTAGTAGATATTATGAAATATTTAAATCTAAACAAAAAGATTTAATAAATGATTTAAATATTAAAAAAAATAATATTGAATTTGAAATTAAATCTCTATGAGAAAAAGAAAAAAACTTGCAAGATAAATTACAAGATATTAATTTAAGGTTAAAATCGATTTGAGAAAATATTGATAATGAAATGACTTTTTTTTGTAATAAAATTGAAGCTAATTGCCCTTATATTGATAATATCAAAAAAGATACTTTATTATCAAAAGAAAAAGAACAATCACAAATTCAATTACAAAAAAATAATATTGAAGAAAAAATAAAAAATCTTGATTTTGAATCAAAAATAAAAGATAAAAATAATGAATTGCAAAAAATAAATTATCAAATTAAAGATATAAATGATTGAAAAAAAGAGTATTTTATTGATATTTTTGAAAAGCAAGAAGAATTAATAAAAAATATAAATAATGAAATAAAAAATCTTGATTATGAAAATAAAAAATATAAATTACAGGATCAAATAAATCAAATTGATAAAAAAATAAATAAACTAGCTTGATTTTTTAATGAAATAAAATGGTCTATTTTTAAAGAAAATTATGAAAAATATATTGATATAGATAATCAAATAAGAAAGCTTGATTCTCAAATTTTTGAAATACAAAAAGAACAAAAATCTATACAAGACTCAAAAGAAAAAATAATAAGTATTGAATCTACTATTCACTCTTTACAAGAACAAAAAGAATCTATTTCAAAAAAAATACAAGAAAATACAAAATCTCTGGAAAAACTTGAATCAAAATTATGATCTTTGTGATATTCAAAAATAGAAAAACAAGAAAAAGATTTACAACAGATTAAATTGTATAGATGATATATCTATGATTTATTGGAAGATTTCAAAAAAGAACAAATACAAATAAATAAACTTAAATATGATGAAAAAATACTTTGAGATTTGTATAATATTTTTTCAAAAGAAATAATGTTGATAGTATTGGAAGATTTTTTACCTCAAATAGAAGATATTATGAATAATTATTTATCACAAGTAGTAGATTATCAAATTAAATTTCAATTGGAAAGAAAATCAAAAGAAAAACTTGAATTGGAAATTAATATTTTGGATAATCTTTGAAATAGACCTGTAAAATCTCTTAGTGGTTGACAAAGAACTATTCTTAAATTAGTATGGATAATGTCAATAGCATCTTTATTAAGAACTAAATTTTTATTTCTTGATGAAACTATAAATAATTTAGATTTTGAAAGTATTGGTAGAGTTTCAAGTTTGTTAGAAGATTTTGTTCGTAGTACTGATATTAAATTTTATGTAGTAACACATAGTAAACAAATACAACAAATGGATATTTGGGATGCAAATATTGCAGTTTAATTTTTTTATTATTTTTTTAAAGAAAATTATGTTGATTTCTATAAATAGAATAAATTAAAAGTAAAAATACTTTCAAAAAATAAATTATTTTAAAAAATATAAAGTTTGTTTAGTATGTAAAAAAATTATTTTCT
>NZ_JAEDAM010000090.1 GCF_018420025.1 Candidatus Vampirococcus lugosii
ATTTTCTAAATTATATATTATTCATGTTCATACTTTATTTCATGTAAATACTGTTCAACTTAAATTTTCAACTTCCAAATCTAAATCTTCTGGATTTACATTAAATGTTATTTCATATTTTTCTGGTTCTTCTTCTAATTGAATTTCTATATTTAATCATGTTCCATTTACTTCAAATCATGATAAATATTCTACATATCCTGTTGCACTTGCTATATATGTATAATTTCAATTAATAAAATTTCCTGTTCATAAATCTGCATATATTCCTGTTCCTACTTCTACTATACCTATATCTGGTGTTATATCAAACATTACTTCATATTTTTTTGGTTCCAAATTAATATTTAATATTTTTCATGTTCCATTTACTTCAAAATCACCAGTTAAACTATTATATCCTGTTGCGCTTGCTATATAATTATATTCTCAATCAACAAAATTTCCTGTTCATAAATCTGCATATATTCCTGTTCCTACTTCTACTATACCTGTATCTGGTGTTATATCAAACATTATTTCATATCTTTCTGGTATATATACTATATCATTTTTTCAAGAAACTGTAAAAGTTCCAGTTAAATTATCATATCCTGTCGCACTTGCTATATAATTATATTCTCAATTAAGAAAACTTCCTGTTCACAAATCATTATATATTCCTGTTCCTACTTCTACTATACCTGTATCTGGTGTTATATCAAACATTATTTCATATTTTATACAAAAGTTTCACCAATTTGGTTTATTTATATCTTCTCGTGAAGTAGCTGAATAGTCAAATCCATAAGGTTCATTATCATTTTTTTCCACACACCATCATGATAGATCTTGATTAAAATCAGATGCACCATAAAAGATATATCTCATATCAGTAACATTACTTGTATTCCAATTACTTATATCTTGATTAAATTTTTCTGCTCAACTAAATATTTTATAAATAGTAGTAATATTACTAACATCCCAATTATTTAAATTACAACTAAAATCTAATTCATCACATCCATTATTAAATGAACTTGCTCAATTAAACATAAAATTCATATTTTCAATACCACTTACATCCCAAGCTGTATATGTTTCTCATCATACTGTCACTTCTTTTGTTCCTATGTTTTGATTAAATGATTCTGCCTTTGCAAACATACCATTGTAATATCAAGAATTACTATGTCTTGATACATATTTAAGACTATTAGTATTCCAATTTCCTATATTTTGATTAAATGAACTTGCTTTTCTAAACATTAATATCATATTTTCAACATTACTAGTATTCCAAGCTATATATTCATCATCACTTCATTCATTTACTACTTTAGTTGATATATCTTGATCAAATGATTTTGCTAATTCAAACATTGATCTCATAGTAAGAACCTGACTTGTATACCAATTTCCTATATCTTGATTAAAACTTTCTGCATAATAAAATAAACTATCCATATTTTCTATATTTTTTGTATCCCAATCATTTAAATCACAAGAATAATCTCATTCAACACATCCATTATTAAATGAACTTGCTCAATTAAACATATTTTCCATAGTAGTAACAGAACTTGTATCCCAATTTCCTATATCTTGATTAAAAGAATTTGCATTTCTAAACATACCTTCCATAGTAGTAACATTACTTGTGTTCCAATTTCCTATATCTTGATTAAAAGAACTTGCTCAAACAAACATATCTTCCATACTAGTAACAGAACTTGTATCCCAATCTCATATATCTTTATTAAAAGAATTTGTATTAAAAAACATTTGATTCATATTTTCAACATTACTCGTATCCCAATTTCCTATATTTTGATTAAATGAACTTGCTCATTTAAACATTTGTCTCATATAATCAATCTTACTTACATCCCAACCAGTTAAACCACAACTAAAATCTCATTCAGCACATCAATTATTAAATGAACTTGCTCAATTAAACATTCAAACTTCTAAGTGTATAGCTTTATTACTATTCATACTAGTAACATTACCTGTATCCCAATCTCATATATTTTGATTAAATGAACTTGCTCATTTAAACATATCTTCCATATTAGTAACCTGACTTGTGTTCCAATCATTTAAATCACAAGAATAATCTCATTCAGCACATCAATTATTAAATGAACTTGCTCATCAAAACATTTTATACATATCAGTAACATTACTTATATTCCAATTTCCTATATTTTGATTAAAATTTTCTGCTTTTAAAAAAATAAGTCTCATATCAGTAACATTACTTGTATCCCAATTTCCTATATCCTTATCAAATAATTTTGCACTTCTAAACATTTCTTGCATATTAGTAACACTAGAAACATCCCAATTTCCTATATCTTGATTAAAAGAACTTTCTCATTTAAATAAACTACTCATATCATTAACATGACTTGTACAAATTCTATTAGCTGCATAATCTCATCCAAATTCATCAATATTATTTTTTATATCATTTTTATCTTCTGCTACATAATAAGTTTTTCATTCCAATTCAAAAGTATCTCAAGAATTAAGACCTCAACAATATACTATTCAATTCGCCAACAACTCAAAAGAAGTAAATCAAGTAGTATCAAAACTTACTACACAATTTCAATTATTATCACAAGATCAAGTTAAATTTGATATTTTATTTTTCAATTCTGTTTCAGTCAAATATGTATTTCATCAATCATTACTTACTTTTATCCAATTATAATTTTGTCAATTCCATTTTTTTGCATATTCTACAAATCATTTAGCATTTTCTCATTTTAAATTCATAGATAATGTAGCTGGTACATTAAATAAAGAATGTCCAGCTTTAAAATCTATATATCATTCTGAAATAATTAATTTATTTTGTAATAAATTTATAAAATTTATTGCTTCTTGATTATTCAAATTTAGTCAAGTATTAAATTTTATTTTACCAGATTCTTCCTTTTCAAGATATAAATCTTCAAAATTTTCTATATTTCAAATATTTACATCAGAAAGATTAGTATTTATTCAACTAAAAACATTTTTTTTATTATTATCAGCATTTAAAGTTTCTTTTATTTTTTTTATATTTTTTTCTTTACTATCATTAATTTGTTGAGTATTATTATTTCTTGTACCAGATCAAGCACCCTTATAACTTAAAAAATACAAATCATCATTTTCTTCAACAATATTATTTTCTTCAACAATTTTATTTTCCTCAACAATTTTATTTTCTTCAGCAATATTATTTTCTTCAGCAATACTATTTTCTTCAACAATATTATTTTCTTCAGCAATATTATTTTCTTCAACAATATTATTTTCCTCAACAATATCATTTTCTTCAACAATATTATTTTCCTCAACAATATCATTTTCTTCAACAATATCATTTTCTTCAGCAATACTATTTTCTTCAACAATTTTATTTTCTTCAACAATACTATTTTCTTCAACAATATTATTTTCCTCAACAATACTATTTTCTTCAACAATTTTATTTTCCTCAGCAATATTATTTTCTTCAGCAATATTATTTTCCTCAACAATACTATTTTCTTCAACAATTTTATTTTCTTCAACAATACTATTTTCTTCAACAATATTATTTTCCTCAACAATACTATTTTCTTCAACAATTTTATTTTCCTCAGCAATATTATTTTCTTCAGCAATTTTATTTTCCTCAGAAATATTATTTTCCTCAACAATACTATTTTCTTCAGCAATTTTATTTTCCTCAACAATATTATTTTTTTCAGCAATATTATTTTCTTCAGCAATTTTATTTTCCTCAGCAATATTATTTTCTTCATCTTCTTCATCTTCTTCATCTTCTTCATCATTTTCATTAATTTCCTTCAAATTTTCATTTTTTTTCTCTTCCTCAAACTTTCATTCTTCCTTATTTTTTCCTTCTTTATCAATTCAAACTTCAACATTTTCTTTTTCAATTTGTCAAATTTCTTCTTCTTGATTTTCTTGTATACATCAATTTAAATTTAAACTTATAAGTCATAAGATTAGTAATATTATTATTTTTTTCATTGTTAATTTAGTTTATAAAATATTTTAGTTATCTAAAAAAATAATAAACTTTGTATAATTAATTTATTTATTTTTTCAACTTAAAATATATTTGTTTAAAGTATCACTAAAAATCAAAAACTATCTAAAATTTAATATTGATAATAGTGTTAAATTTATTATATATCAATA
>NZ_JAEDAM010000091.1 GCF_018420025.1 Candidatus Vampirococcus lugosii
AAAAATTTATATAAATTAAGTATATAGAATATAATTAAATTTGTCAAGTATTTTTTTAATTTACTTTTATATTATCTAAACTTGATTTTATTCTAATAATTTCATAAGATAAATTGATAAGATCAATTATATCTTTTTCAGATGAAGATTGAATAAATCAATTTTGAGTTTTTAGCAATAAATCGTTTATATCTAAACTATTTTTTCAAATATTTTTGATATCTATAAATCATTGACAAAATGATTCAAAATTATTTTTAAACATATTTTTTAAATATTTAAATTCATTCAATTTTTCATCATCTAAATTATATTTGGAAATATCTATCCCTTCCTCATCAAAAATATTATAATAACTTATCAAGATTAATATAAATTTAAAACTATTTAATAATATATTTATATTTTTATATAAATCATCGTTTATTTTATAAATATTTAAATTTTTTTCAAGACAGTCTATTTGAGAAAGAAAATTATTCATACCAAAAATAGATATTTCTTCTTTTAAAGTTTCAATTTTATCTGTTAAATATTCAACATAAACTCTTTTTTTCTCAATCAATAAAATATTTTCTAGATCATTAATATTAATTCATTTTTTATATAATCATTTTTCTTTTAATTTATCAAAAATCATATCTGAAGAATTCCAAATATAACTTAATTGTATACTATTTATATAATTTTCTTCAATATGATTATATAATGTATATTTCAATACTATTAAATAAAGTTTATCTAAATAATTTAAAATATCATATTTATCTCTTATTTTTTTTGTATATTTTTTTTCATTTATTAATGAGTTTATAGTTTTACAAAAACCAAAATATTCATTATAATATTTATTTCAAAATTTAGATTTTTTTGATATAAAGTCTATTTTAGTTTTAAGTTTAATAAAGATTAATCTTATATCAAAAAAATCTATTCATTTATTTTTTCCCTCTTGTATAGCATTTATTAAATAATTATAATTAAATTCAGATGGTTCATTCAAAAAAACATTAAATATAAATCATAAATTTGATGATAAAAAAATAATATTATTAATTTTTTCTATTTCATTAAAAAATTTTGAAATATCTATTCATAATTCTGAAATAGATTCCAAATAATTATTAATTTCTTGATATTCAAATATACTATCTATATCAAATAATTCTATAGATAAAATATCTTCCAAATTATTAAAAAAATTTGAAACTAATTTATAAAATCTTTTGTCTATATGTTCCAATAATTCTGAATTATATTTTCAATTTAATCTTGACAAATATGATAAAAAATCATTTGTAGATAATTTTTTTATATCACATATATTTAATATATCAATCATAGAATTTTGTGATCAATGTTTAATTTTTGATAATTTATTTATTTTCCCTTCTTCTTTTATATTTTCTGAAACAGAATCCATATATTAATAAAATTTTAGATAAATAAAATAATATTATAAGACAGTATATATAATGATATTATTAACATAAGCAATATTTTTTAAAAAATCTTAAATAATTTATTACAAATAAAAAAATATTGAATTCAAGTAATTCAATATTCAATAAATAAATTTGTAATTCATATTTTATTTTAAATACTTTTTATCTTATTATGTAAGATCTTACTATAGTTCAATCAGATACTTGAAATTTTGAAGTTCAAGTTTTTATATAATTATCTCATATATATATATTATATCAAACTCTAAAATCTCATCAATTTATATTTTCTATATTATTTATATTAATATTTATATTATTATATAAGTTTTTAAATGTATCAAATCAATATTTCATATTTACTCTCAAATCAAATGCTTTTTGATAATCTCAATTATTTATATAATCAAAATAATTTATTATAACTTGTTTATCATTTTCATAATTTGAATATTCTTGTTTATCATAATCCACTAATACAACCGTTCATAAATCAGCTCGTTCATATAATTTTTTTATATTTTGTTCTTCTAATCTCACACAACCTGCTTCTGCCCAATTTCATATACTTGCAGTAGTATTTATATTTCCTGAATAATCCTGTGGTAATCAATGTATTCAATACAATCATTTCCAAAAATCTAACCAATATGGCATATATTTTCAAGCTGATTTAGAATACATTAATTCACTTTTATTCAAAATTACAAATCTTCATCTTGGAGTATTATTTTGTATACTACCTGCTGATACATCAAATTGTCATATTTTTTCTCATTTTTCATAATAAGATAATTTATTTGCAAATGTATTTATACGAATTACCTTATCAAATTTTTGATAATCATCATAATAATATTTTCAGTTTACAAATAAACTTGTTCATAAAAATACTATTATTATTAATAATAATTTTTTCATTTATTTTACATAATTTAAATTTAAATTTCTTCTATTTTTTTAATTAAAGTTGTAAATATTTTTTTTTCATAATCATTTAATCATTTTTTTATTTTTTTCTTTTCAAGAACATCAATATTTTTTTGAATAATGTTTTTCATTTTTTCTCTTCTTTTTTCTTTTAGTTCTTGTGTTGTTCGTATTTCATCCATTTCTTCTAATTTTTCTTTTTCAATATCTTCTTTTTCGACACCTTTAATATCTATTTTTGTATCACAATCTTCAATTAAAAATTCATTTGTAGTTAAAATTTCATTAATATCCTCTTTGATAATTTCAATTTCTTCATTTAATTTTTTAACTTTAGTATTTTGTTCTTCCAAAAAATATCTTAATTCATCTTTATTCATTTTTTTAGTATTTAATTATATATATAAAATGTATTTATTTTTTCTTTTTAGCTTTGGAAACTAATGGTCTTCCTCCATC
>NZ_JAEDAM010000026.1 GCF_018420025.1 Candidatus Vampirococcus lugosii
TATCATATTCATCTATCAATATTACTACTTGTTTTCCTGTTTTTTCATATATTTTCTCTGCTAAATATCATAAATCAAAATCATCTACAAAATCTTCTAAATTATATATTTTATCTTCTATATATATTTCTAATTTTTGTTTTATAAACTTTTCTATATCTTTAAATTCATTATAACTTGCAAAACTCATATACACTACTGGATTTATTTCTTCAAAATTTCGTTTATCATAAATATATGTATTTTTGAATAATTCTTTTTCTCACATATATAAATATTTTATCATTGATAATGTCAATGATTTCCCAAATCTTCTCGGTCTAGATAAAAAATAATATTTATTACTTATCAATAAATTATGTATTGTTTTAGTTTTATCTACATAGTAACTATTTCTTGTTATTAATTCTCTAAAATCTTGTATTCATATCGCTATTTTTTTCATTTCTCTATTTTTTTTTAACATTACTAAATCTCTTTCATTATAATTTTTTCTTTACCAAAATCAATATTTTTTTCCCGCCCGGGCGGTTCCATCTACAAAAGTAGAAATATTATACGAATTATAAAGTAATGTTGATGATTGCTGGACTCAGTTATCTACAAAAGTAGAAATATTATACGAATTATAAAGTTATTAATATATAAAATAGCTATTAAATCTACAAAAGTAGAAATATTATACGAATTATAAAGAATATTTTTTTGCTTTATTGCTCAAAAAATCTACAAAAGTAGAAATATTATACGAATTATAAAGATGGATGATGTTATTGATTTATTTGAATCTACAAAAGTAGAAATATTATACGAATTATAAAGTATATCACTTACAAAAATGATTCATAAGCTATCTACAAAAGTAGAAATATTATACGAATTATAAAGATGTATTGAATAGAATATTAGAAGAGAGAATCTACAAAAGTAGAAATATTATACGAATTATAAAGTTAACTATTAATATATATGATATGAAAGATCTACAAAAGTAGAAATATTATACGAATTATAAAGTCATTATGCAACATTAAGTCAAATACAAGATCTACAAAAGTAGAAATATTATACGAATTATAAAGAATGCTGAATATAATCGTGGCATAGAATCTACAAAAGTAGAAATATTATACGAATTATAAAGAAACTATTTGGATAAAATGGGGCGAAGACAATCTACAAAAGTAGAAATATTATACGAATTATAAAGTTATTGAAGCTATATATTACACAAAACAGAATCTACAAAAGTAGAAATATTATACGAATTATAAAGTATCAAGTGTGATTTCTCACCTAGCTTTGATCTACAAAAGTAGAAATATTATACGAATTATAAAGATATGATTCATCATAAAAATTTTTCTTATCTACAAAAGTAGAAATATTATACGAATTATAAAGTTGTGAATTTATGTGAAGCCGAGTTAATATCTACAAAAGTAGAAATATTATACGAATTATAAAGCATAAATACACTATAGAGAATATTATTTATCTACAAAAGTAGAAATATTATACGAATTATAAAGACTATATCAGATAGTATTGCAGAGTTAATCTACAAAAGTAGAAATATTATACGAATTATAAAGAAATAATTAATGATTTAATCAACTTAAATCTACAAAAGTAGAAATATTATACGAATTATAAAGTAATCAAAAGCATCCTAGTAACAGAAATACATCTACAAAAGTAGAAATATTATACGAATTATAAAGATTGACTACATTGTTGGGACTTAAATGATCTACAAAAGTAGAAATATTATACGAATTATAAAGCTGTATTAGTTAATTCAACATCTCAAACCATCTACAAAAGTAGAAATATTATACGAATTATAAAGCAGATGAACCCGCCCAGATACTGACCCAATATCTACAAAAGTAGAAATATTATACGAATTATAAAGAAGAAAAAATACAAGTTCTTACAGAAGAGCTTATCTACAAAAGTAGAAATATTATACGAATTATAAAGTATAAGGTTGATGAAAGCGTCGCCAAAATCTACAAAAGTAGAAATATTATACGAATTATAAAGAATACTCCAGATATAAGAAACTATTAATCTACAAAAGTAGAAATATTATACGAATTATAAAGATGTATTAACTGTATTAAAACAAGCAAGATCTACAAAAGTAGAAATATTATACGAATTATAAAGTCCTGTCGCATCTTGAAAAGTATAAAAATCTACAAAAGTAGAAATATTATACGAATTATAAAGCTTGGGACTGACATTTTGCATATTATAATCTACAAAAGTAGAAATATTATACGAATTATAAAGTTATGTTAATATTGGTGATGAGACAACACATCTACAAAAGTAGAAATATTATACGAATTATAAAGTTTAGGCAATGTTGTTCAATCATTATAGTAATCTACAAAAGTAGAAATATTATACGAATTATAAAGATATTATGATACAATATGTGAAATTTATTATTATCTACAAAAGTAGAAATATTATACGAATTATAAAGTCATAAAATAAGATAAATATGCTTGGTCAATCTACAAAAGTAGAAATATTATACGAATTATAAAGGTAACTCCAACTTTACAAGCTTTATGATATATCTACAAAAGTAGAAATATTATACGAATTATAAAGAATTAAATTTAAAATGCCAAACTGGACAAATCTACAAAAGTAGAAATATTATACGAATTATAAAGTTTGAAAATTTGTTAGTCTTGAAACAATGATCTACAAAAGTAGAAATATTATACGAATTATAAAGACCGATTTTGGCTTGTTTACTAGAGTTTCGGGAGCATACAGATTTTTATCCGAGCTTCCGAAACCCAGTTGGACCGCCAATCCATTTTTATAAAGACTATAGGTTTGCAATTTTTTATATTTTGCATATTATTCCATATAATCACACTTTACAATCCACATCGTTATTTCTATCTTTGTTTTTTTCTAATTCGTATTATTATATTTCATATAATATCTTTTAATGATCTTCTTATATAATTCGTATTTATTCATTATAATAATTTATTCTTATTTTGCAAACTTTTTTAATATAAATCTACATAAACAATAAATCACTTTCTTCATTTACTGCATATCAATATCTAATTACTTTCTTTTTACATCATTCACACATACCAAATATAAGAATACTATCAGTATTCTGAAATGATTTTGCAAAAATTTTTTCTACTTCTACCAAAATTAAATCTAAAATTCTTTGACTATTTTTGATCTCAAAAACTGAATATTGCAATCTCCTACCATATTTTTTTAAAAATTTGGAAAATTTTGTTCTCACTTTATCATTACTTATATCATAAGACACTATCAACATTTTACTTTAATTTAAATACTAAAAAAATCTAATTCTTCCAAATCATCTTTTACAAATGCTCTATAATAACTTTTACAAAACTTAAAAATTCATTCTTTATTTTCCAATATCGGTTCCAATAATAATTTTACATAATAATTTCTATTTTTCCAAGGAAGCCAGTATTCTCCTTTTCCAAATTTAAAATCTTTTTCATTTATTTGATTCAAATTATTCATTTTTACAATTTGTTTATCTACAATACACCTAAAAGGTTCTACTAAATCACAAACCAAAGATTTTCTTTGAAAAAACATTTGATGATAAAATCATTTATAAATATCAAATCAATAAAGATTTAAATTTGATTCTATAAAATTATACAAAAAAGTATACCCTATATCCATAAGTAAATTTGTAGGATCAACTTTAGTCCTAGGCATTCTTTTGTACCAATTCAAATTTTTAAAATATATTTCAAAAAATATTTTGGAAATATTTCATTCATATCATCTCAAAGAATCTTGATTTTCTGTTTTATTAAGATTTTTAATCAAAATTTTAATTTTATTTATTCATTCTTTTATTTTTTCATCTTTATTTCTAATATTTTTCAATAAAGAAAGTTGATTTTCTGCTTTATTATTTACTATTTTTTGTGAAAGCATAAGTTCTTGATCAAAATTATATTGCTTTTGTCTTAACAAAAAATTTCATTCTAATTGATTTCATATCAAAAATTTAGGAGCAAGATTATGATTTAAGAAATAAACACTAATCCCAAATTCTAATAATTTATTTATTAATTTAGTAGTAATAGTACAATCTCATATTACAAATAAATAAAAAATTTTGTAACAAGATGCTTGATTTACTAATTTTTCATCTTGATAAATTGCGATATTATCATTTTTGAGTTTTAAGTTCTTAAATTCATCACTAGTAATAACAACTATTTGTTTTTCTTCAAAATCTTTATAAGAAAGCATTTTTGAGTTAATTATGAGTTAAAAATTATTTGTAATAATCACACAATTCATTGTATATACATTTTTCACATTTTTTAAAATTTTGATTGAATTTAGAATTCAAATTAAAGTTTTGAAAATCTTTTATTAATTTTTCAAAATCTTGAATTTCTTGTTCTCAAGGAATTTTAATCTCATAATTTTTATTGTCTTGCAAAGAATGTATTTTTATTTTATTTATTTCATATCACATTTCTATCATACAAAAATATTGAGCATATACTTGCCAGATATAACCTTGATAAATTTTGACAACTTTACTTTTTCTTTCTATTAAAGTTTTGTTAACAAAATCAAAAAGGTCTATTTTCCCAGTTAGTAGGTATTTATTTGAAAAAACAGAAATTCATTGTAATATATTTTTGGAAGTGCTATATTTTGCCTTATCTATATTTTCGTGATTGTGTTTACCTAGAGTTTGAGCTTTTTGATGATAATTTTTGGTATTGTATTTGGCATATAGTTCATGAAAATAAATAGATCTTGGGCAAAAGATAAAGTCGTTAAGTGTAGAAATTTTTATATAGTTTTGCATTTTTATTTTTGGTTATGAATTAATTTGTTTTTTAATATATTCCATTCATTTTTTAGCTATATTGTAAGTAGCAAGATCATCTCAAGAGTTGATGAAATCAAATCAATGTCTTTTATTTTTCATATGATAATTACAAGTATTATTTTCTGTTTTTTTCGCTTTTTTTAAGTTATTTCAATAATCAATTCAATTATTTTCTTTGTAATGATGCATTGAATTTTCAAATTTTGGTCATTTTCAATGTCAAAATAATTTTTCATTACAAACAGGACAAGCACTTGAAGTATTATATTTATTTATATATCAAATAATTCATAATTGATCTAATTTTTTATCACTTTGAAAAGAAAAAACTTGTTTATAATTTGGAGGGACTTTTCATAGTGAAGAAAATTTTTGTAATAATTTTTCTTCTATTCTACTTCATAAAGTTGTATTATTTTTTTCAAAATCATTTTGTTTTTTGGATAATTCAAAATCTTCAAAAAATATCATTCAAGGATATAATTCTTGCAAATATATTATTATTCAAACCATATTAGCACAAATTGCATTTCTTAAATTATTTATTTTTAAAATAGAAATATTATTTTCATTTTCATCAAATTTATTTTTATTTAAATATTCTTGTAATTCTTCTATAATCTCTTCCTTTGAACAAATAACATTTTCTTTATAATAATATAAAAATTCTTTTTTTTCTATACAATTTATAGTTATATTATAATCATCATCCAAAATTTTATAATCTTTAATTTTTTTGGCATATACTAGATCATAAATTTTTCTTTTTGCTGAAGCTATTTTTAAATTTAAATATGTTGATAAATCTCAATTTAAATAGATTCTTCCATTTATAAATTTTGCTTTAGTTAAATCTATACATGAAACTTCTTTTTCATCATAAAAATCTGGATGTGTATCAAAAGTATAATATGATAAATTTTTATAAATTGGAGTTCATTTTTCATTTGTAGCTTTTAATCATTTTTCATTTAGTTCATAAACTTTAATTTTTACTCATTTATTATTTTCTTTTGAAAAATCAAAAATTCATAAACTTACAAGTTCATTTTCTCATCTATCAAGTCAATAAAAATATTTAAAAGAATTTTCTTTATTAAAATCTTTGTTATATTTATTATAAAAATTTAAAATTTCATCTGTTTCTTTAAAATTTAAATCAATTGATTTATTAAAAGAATTTTGTGTAATACTTGTTGTTAAAATATATCTATCATATAATTTTCTATTAAATTTCAATCAAGAATATTTTTTTTCAAAATTTTTGTCTTTTTCTATAAAACTAATTTTTATTTCTGGATTTATACGAATAGGAAATTTTTCTTTTTCATTATCTTCAGTCCAAAAATTCCACCATACTTTAGTATAATTATTTGGTTTTTCTCTTTTGAATTCTTTTTTTGTTTCTAATTTCTTTATTTCTTCTTCATCATATTTTTTTAAATCATAATTGGTAATTTTATAAAGTTTTGCTTCAAAATTTTCTATAATTTCTTGTTTTGTTTTATCTGATATAATAATTTTTTCTCTTTTATAACAAACTTTTTTTAATTCTTCTTCAAATTTTTCTAAATTTTCAAAATCTTTTTTTATAAAATCATCAAATCAATCAAAATATTTTATAGAAATTTGTTTTTTTGTTGATTCAAGATTTAATACAGTTTTATAAAAATCTATAAGCAATTTTTCATCATTTTCTCAATTTTGTTTTTTGAATTCAAATTTATCTTTTAATTTTCATTTATTAAAAAAAATTTTATATTTATATTTACATATATTTTTATTTAAATTTTTTCTAAATGAATCGTCTACTTCTTTTCTAAATGAATTATATAAATCTTTTCTAAATGAATTATCTACTTCTTTTAATTTTCAATGTATATTTTCAACTTCTTTTCAAAAACAAAGTTTATCCAAAGCTCTTAAAGTAAATGATTCAAATTTATATAAAATCCATTCTCAATTATTTTCATTTTGTAAATTATCTATAAAATATTTTGATTGATTTAAATTTGTTTTGTATTTAGAAATCTCTTTTTTTGTATCTCTTGGAATAGTAAGTAAATATTTATTATTTTTATTTTCAAGAATTAAAGCCCAACTATTTGTTTTTTCAGCTTCAATTTTTTCTTTTTCAATTGATTTTATAAGTGCTTTTATTTTACCATATTCCGTTGCAATTTTTTTGTATTCATTACAAAAGTTTTTAAATTTATAAAATTTAAATTTTCATTTTCTATTTCATTCAAAAAAATATTGTCATCTTTCTTTTTTTAATTCTGTTATTTTTTCAAAAAAATTTTCTTTTTCTATTTCTCAAAATTTTTCTCAAAATTCATTATTATATTTTTCTAAATTATATTTTATTTCTTCATTTTTTTGCTCTTTATTTTTTGCTTTTTTAATATTTAAAATATCTGATTTTGCTGTTGATAAAATTAAAATAGCCTTTGTTAAATCTAAAATATTTTTATATTGATCTTTATCAAAAATATCATTATATAATGAAATATTTAAATCAATATTTTCTCATTTTGCTTTTGCTTCTAAATATTTTAAAAAATTTGATTTTTGTTCTGTTTTATATTCTTTCATTAATTCATATGCTCTTTTTATTTCTAAATCTCAAATATCACTTGTAATATATTTACAAAATCAAGAATTTTTTATATTATATATATTAAATATGTTTTTTATTTTTCTCTCTTTTTTATTAAAATAAGTAAATTCATTTAATTTTTTATTATTTTCTTTTTCTTTTTCTAATATATTTTTGTCATAATTTTTGGGTTTTTTGTTTACGGTAAAATAATTAAAACTTGCTTTTTCAATTACTTGTCATGAATTTTTTGGCAAAAGATGTTTTTCAATATTTATAATTAATTTTTCTGTTTTTTTAATTTTTTCTTTTATATCATTAATTTTTTTTGATATTTCTGCTTCTTCTATATTTATATTATTAAATAATTCTTTTAAAAAATTAAAATTTGTTATTTTTGAAATTTGATAAAAAAAATAATTCAAATCTGAATTTCTGGCTTTATCTTCTTGATTTCTAAATCATAAATTTTTAATTTTTCCTAAAAAAAAATTATTATCATTTTCAAAACTTTTAAATCTATCTAATAGATAATCTAATTTTTTACTTTCTCAAATTTCAATTTGATTATTTCATTTTTTAAGAAATATAATATTTTTATCATAAAATTCTCTTTTTGTATAATTTTTTAAAAAACTAAATTTTATTTTTAATTTTTTATTTAATTTTTCTTTATTAAAATTAAAAACTATTTCTGGAAAAATTGAAAGTATTTTTTCATAAATTTCAACAAATTTTTTTAAATTTTCATCTAAATTTCATTCATATTTTGGTTTAATTAATTCTTCATCAAAATAAGGCTTTAACTCAAACCTAACTGTTTTATTTACCTCATACAAATTTTGTAAATTTTTTATATTTGTCATAATAATATTTTAATTAATTAAAAATTTAATCTTGTACAAACTTATCCCAATCATCATCAGAAATATATAAATCAGGTTTTTCAATATTATCATCAATATTATTCAAAATCATAATTCATTTCCTAGCAATATTATATGCCCCATTTGCATCAGCATTAAAATTTTTTCACTGTAATCAATCTTGACTATGATAATCACAAGATGGACATATAATATAATCTATATCATTTTTGCTATCTGAATTTCTCAACTGCAAAAGCAAATTGAAATAAAAAGTCAAAGATTTATAAAATTTTGCATCTTTATCAAATATTTGTTTATTTATATTTCCATACAAATCTATATTTTCATTTTTGAATAAATTATTTAATCAATCATTAATATTAATTTCTTCAACTTCCATTTTTTTTGTATTAAATTTTAATCTATTATTTAAACTATTGATATTAAATTTAGTTTTATTTGTATTTTGCTTTTTCTTTTTGTCTTGTATAATTTGGTAATCAAAAATAAATTTATTTCAATCAAAACTAATATCTACATTTTCAAAAAATTTTTTTTGTTTTTCTTTTGTAGCAGAATTTGAAATATAAACATTTTTTCTAAATCAACAAACTGGACAAGTAGTAGAAGTATAATTTGCTCTAGTATAAAACATTATTCAAGATTGTTTATATTTTGCTATATCTTGATAATCGTTAACTTTTGGCACTAATTGCCAAGCTTTAAGATAAGAACCAATTTCATCAAGTTTTTTATTTTTATCAGTTAGATAATTTAATTTTTTTGCCAAAGCTAATTCTAGTTTTTGATAAACTTGTTTTTCAATTTTTTGTCTTCATCTTTTGAATCACATATTTAAATCTTCAAAAACAATAATAGCATTATATTTTATAATTAAATCAGCTAATTTATTTACTACTTGAGAAATATATCAATTTTTCAATTCTTTAATATTTTCTATTTCTCACCAAGATATTCTTGCATCTTTTCTTGATTTTTCTATAGTTTCCAATTTTTGTAAATAATTAATTTTATTTACTATATTCAAAGTATCTACTTCATAGATCTTTCAATTTCTATCAATTACAGAATAATATGCCAAATGTTTTTCTCATCTATCTATTCAAATAATTTTAATATCTTTATTTTTATATAGATATTCATTTATCATTTGATTAAAATAATATTTATCTCATTTATTTGCATTTAATGTAATAGAAATATGAAAAAGTATTTTATCTTGAGAATATCTTTTATGTTGTATTATCTCTTTTCAAGATTTATCAAGTTTTTTATTTAAATCATCAGTTTTATCTCTGAAAAAAACTTCTGCTCATCAACTTAATTTTATTACCAAATTTTCCAAATTTTGAGGATCAAACAAAAGTTTGAAATATTTGGTATGAATATTTTCTTTACTTCAAGATTTTTTAAATTTTGAAAAATCTTTATTATATATTTGAAAAAGATATAGTTCTCAAGATTGTATTTTAAAATCAATAAAACTTGAATCAATTTTTGAGAAATTAAGAGAATACATTTTTTCTTCAATATCTTGATAAAATGTAGCTAAATCATTATAATCTTTTGATTCAATACTAGATAAATCATATTTATCAGAGTAAAGAAACAATAATCATTTTTTGTAATAATTAATAAGTTTTTTTAATTTTGTAGGGTCAAACTTTTCTCATTGTTCTTTACTTGCTTGAAATATATCAAATTCTTTTTTAATATCAGCAATTTCTTGATTATATCAAAAATTTTCAATATATTTTGATAAATATTTATTTAGTTCATTTCAAGTAAGAGAATTTAATTTTTTTTGTAATGGAAAAAGTAATCTTGGTAATTGTCTATAAACATTATTCAGTTGTTTATAATTCATTTTTTCATAAAAATCTCATCAAGTATATTCATAATTTTTAAATAAATTATTATTTTTCAAAATTCATAAATAATAATTTCAATCTTTTTTTAGAATTACTCAAAGTCTTTCTTTTTCTTTATCTTTATCCCAACCAGTAAGAAATTGAGAATTATCAAAATTTAATTTAAATTTATCAGTTTTTATTTTCTTTTTGGTCAAATAATTTCTTATCAAATTGTAATCTTTCCATATTTCATAATCTGTATAATAATCATTTAATTCATTATAAAAATTATTATCAGTTTCTTTATCTTCTACTTTTTTTCTATTTTTTTCTAATACAAAATATTTCATCATACTATAAACTGACAAAACTGAATCAAAATAATTTTTGATAATTAATATATTATCTTTATTTTTTTCAAAATTTGAAAGAATAGTATTTAAAGATTGTTCATATTTAATTAATTCATCAATATTTTTATTTAGTTCATAGTTAAATATATTTAGAAAATTTTCATAAATAGTTTTATTTTCAAAAATTATATTTTTATTTATATAAATATGTTTAAATACATCTTCAAGTTTTTGGTATGGAATATTTTCAAGAATATTTTTTAGTTCTGCAAAATTTACAAAATCAGCAATTTCTCATTTACCAAAAAATCATCTAATATAATCCCATCCAGAAAAATATTTACTTGAAATTGTATTAATTGCTTGTTTAGTAATATATATTTTATCTAATTCATATTTTTTATTTTCTACAACAAAAGAATTTATCAAATTTTTAGCTTGATTAACTTTTTGTTTATTTTTTGAGATACTAATTTTTATACTTTCTATAAGTTCATTATCATCTTGTATATCTTCTATAAAATTTTGTTTTAAATTTTCCGAAAGAATTTGTTTATAAAGTAATTTAAATTTTGGGAATTTTATATCTTTTTTATTAGATTGAATTTGTTTTTGTTTAAATAGATTTATTTTTTCATTTATTCATTGTATTTTTTCTCAATTGTCTAATGAATAACCTCATAAGACTTTATTATAATTATCAATTCAATCTTGCAAAAGACAATTATTATAAAAATCTAATTCAAAAATAGCTTTTTCATCTTGTGATAATTTATTTTTTATAAAATCTGGAAAATTATTTTTAAAATTTTGGAAATCTTGAATATTTTTAATAAAAGTGATTAAATTTTCATCAATAGCTCTCGTGGCAACTGCTCCTGCTTTGCCATCTTCAGCATAAAAATTTTTTCTAGATTCATTAAAATTTGCAAAATAAGTAAAAAATCTATCAAATTTAGCAAATAAATCTTTTTGTTCTGGATAAAATTCTCACATAAGTTTTAAAATTTCTTTTTCATTCAAAACTGAAATTCATCATTTTTTAAGAAAAGAATATTTCTGTTTCCACTTATTTCATTGAGATTCAAAAAACTTTACAAGTTCTTTTCTTAAATTTTTGGATATTTTTTCAAATTCTTTTTGTAATTTTTTATTTTTTTTATTTTCTGGAGATTTATTTAATTCAATGTAAGAATTATAAAAATCTTCTAGTTGATTTAGATAAATATTTTGTAAAGCTTGTTTTACAAATTTACGATGTAGATCATCAAAATAATCTTTTATTTTTGTATAATTTACTTGTACTTGTCTATCTTTTTGGATAATTCAATCTTTTTTTAGATTATCTAATGTATTTGAAATAGGTTTTAGTTCAAATCTCAAAGTTTTTGATATTTCATAAAGATTAGTAAAATTTTCCATATTTATTATTTAAAAAATTAAAATATTATATGTAAGAAATAGTAGAGTTGTTTACAGTTTTTTTTATTTTCAGTGATAAAACTCATCTATAATTTCATATGGTGTTTTATTATCAATTCATTTATGAAGTTTGACACAATTATATCGATTTACAAACCTTTTTAAAGACTTTTTTCTATTTTCTCTTGAAATAAATGTTTCTTTACTATGTCGCATATCCATTAATGTTCTTATTACTCTTTCAGCTTTACCGTTTGTTTGTGGTCTTTTTACTTTTGTGTATTTTTTCTTTGTTCATGCTTCAAGACAATATTTCAATTGATGATAATAATTTATATAAAGCAATAGATTATCTTGAAGATAATCAAAATGATATAGAAAATAAATTATTCAAAAAAAGAAAAGATGCTAATTGTAAATTATATTTATATGATATTACGAGTACATATTTTGAATAAAAAGCTGTTGAAATGGCAAAATATTGATATAGTAGAGATAAAAGAAATGATAGATTGCAAGTAAATATATGATTAGTAACAGATACTAATTGATATCCTATAAGTATAGAAATATTGGAATGAAATATAAATGATAAATCTACACTACAATCAAAAGTAAATGAATTAAAAGAGTTAAATGACATATTTTTATGTGTTTTATTAGTTATTATTTACTTCAAGATTTTAGATTAAAAGTTAAAGATTTATTACAAGAATATATATTATTAACTGAATTAAAAAATGTAAGTAAAGTTTACTTTAAAATAGATAATATACATATAAATAAAGTAGAACAAATAAATGAGCTTCAAGAAAAAATATTTAAATTATTTAAAATAAAAATAGATTTGTGTAGTACACAAATCTATTTTTATTTTCTTCCAAATCCTTGTCTAAATTAAGGATTTAGAAATTTTGTTCTACAAAGATGAGGTTAAAGCATTTAAACTTAATTTTAATGTCTCCTTTATACATATTTTTTCATAAATTTCCACTAATTCCACCTTTTTTATTTATTGTTTTTATTAGTTCTTAATTAACTTTTCAAAGTTTTTAATATTTCATATTACTGCAGAAAATTAGAAAAATTTTGATTTTTTTTGTAAAAACAATACAATTAGTTTGTCCGACTTTATTTAAAGTTTGGATATGACTGTAAACACTCCATCAAAAGGTGAAAGATATGTCTTCTCAAAACTATGTTTTTAATGATGAGTTGGTTCTAGATGAGCCCTGGGATAGTTTTGACTGGGAAGAGACTTGTTTCTAAAAATCTCAAAAAAAGACTTGATTTTTTTAAAAAAAAGTATAATATTAATATACACTATAAATTTATAAAATCTTTATGTAGAACAATTTATATTTTATAGTATATTTATATATATAAACTTCAATTTTTATGAAAAAAATATTATTATTATTTTTACTTTTAAGTTGTATTCCAATTTCTTTAACTAGTGCTAATAATACTTTATTTGAAGATAAACCTACTAATGGTGGTGATATTGATTGTAATGAAGATTATGAGCCTGTATGTTGATATGATTCAAAAACTTATAGAAATGAGTGTAAAGCAAAAAATGAATGAGTTAAAGTTTATTATAAATGAGAATGCTTATCTGTAAAAATGGAGAGTAAGATACAAGAATATGTTTTTGGTAAATTAGATCGAATGTTTAGTCGTCTTGTTTGAACTGATGAAGAAAAAATTATGCGTGTTTGAAATATAATAGATAATTTTGAAAATAGATTAGAAAAATTAGATGTTTCATCTAGAAGGTATAGTATGATTTGATATATTTTAAGATCTTTAAATGATTATATAGATAAAATTTTAGAAGAAGATTTAAATATAGATTGATATTATTTGGATGAGTAAATGATTTTTGGGTATAATATTAGTTTTTTGTTTTTAAAATTAAGAAATAAAGTATACTAAAACTACTTTATTTCTTAATTTTTTTTTGAAAAATTAAAAAAATATATATAATTGGAGTATTTAAATTTATCTTTGTAAGCAAAAAATAGCTAATTTCAAATCTCAAAGTTTTTGATATTTCATAAAGATTAGTAAAATTTTCCGTATTTTTTAATAAAAAATTAAAATATTATATAAATAATATTACATATAAACAAAAAAATCAATTTATTTTTATATTTGATAATAAATTGATTTAGATAATATATATAATATCAAAAAAATTGAAATAAAATTCTTAAATAAAATTTTTATATTAAGTCTTTTATAAATAGAATCATAAAAAAGAGCTTGTTATTTATCAAAAGACAAAAGGAAGATAATAATTAATAATTTTTGAAATTGATTTAATATTAAGAAAAGCTTTAGATAAATTTGTCACACTTGGTTAAATAGAATTCTGATAAGTTGATATAAATATTTTGGTATAAAAATCTAAAAAGTTATGAGAATATAGTTAATAAAATAATTAAAAAAGAGTGAAATTAGTGGAAATTTATCAAAAAAATATTTTTTTATCAGAAATTAGTAGATATTTTTTAAAAAATAAAAAAGTATTAAAAGTATTGTATAACCTCATCTTTGTAGAACAAAATTTCTAAATCCTTGATTTAGACAAGGATTTGGAAGAAAATAAAAATAGATTTGTGTACTACACAAATTTTATAATTTTATTTTAAATAATTTAAATATTTTTTCTTGAAGCTCATTTATTTGTTCTACTTTATTTATATGTATATTATCTATTTT
>NZ_JAEDAM010000092.1 GCF_018420025.1 Candidatus Vampirococcus lugosii
AAGAATTAAAGAAAAAAGCAGAAAATAATAAAAAAATACAACAATCTTTATTTGATAAACATGCATTATCAGAATTTGAAATACAAGATAAAAAATATATTTTATGTTTTAATCCTGCTAAAGTAATTACTTCTGGATCCAATTCAATATTTACTGTTTGATCAGCTCAACTCACTGTAAAAGTTCAAGTTTTTGTTGTATATCAACTCGCACTTGCTGTATATTCATAACTTCAATCTTCATAATTTCACATTCATCAATTTGTATATGTTATTCAATCAACTTCTACTTGTGCACCTGTTGGAATTAAATCAAATTTTATTTCATATGTAATTACTTCTTCAGAATTTGCTGTTATATTAACATTATTTGATGGCATAGTAAAATTACATTCATCATTTGTTGATCAATTACATTCATTTCAAGACCAACTATTAAATTTATGTAATGGTTGAAATAATTGAGTTAATATTACTGTATCTCAACTATTAATATTATATTCACAAATTTTGTCAATATTATTACTATCACATTGACAATTACTGAATCCTTCTATTTCTATTTCATCATTTGGATTTTGACAGTCAATAGTAATTGTTAATTTAGATGTAATTACTTCTGGATCCAATTCAATATTTACAGTTTGATCAGCTCAACTCACTGTAAAAGTTCAAGTTTTTGTTGTATATCAACTTGCACTTGCTGTATAATTATAAGTTCAATTAATAAGGTCAATTGTTTGATCTCAAGATATTGTTCATTTACTATCAATTTGAATATTTATTTGAGACATATCAAGACCATTTATTTCATCAAAAAATATTGTATAATAATCTGCTTCCTCTTGTTCAAAATTTGCTGTTATATTAACATCATTTGATGGCATAGTAAAATTACATTCAACATCTGTTGATCAATCACATTCATCTCAAGACCAACTATTAAATTTCCATCAAGAATCAGGATTTGCTGTTAATGTTATATTTGCTCAAGAAGCATATTTAGAATTCATATATCAAGATATATAACCTGATCCTTGTTTAGTTATATAAACATTGTAATCTGTATTATTTGGCATATATCAATAATTTTGTCATCTAAGATAATACACTCCCAATTTAGGATTTTGTTTTATACTTGGATAATTATCAATATTAGGATCTTTACCTACTGCTATATCAAAACTGCATTCTGCATCTGGATGAGAAAAATCATATATATTTATAGAATCAAATCATACTGATGGGAAATCTTTTATATCTTTACATTGATCTATATCTGATAAAACACAAATTCAAGGATTTTCATTATATTCATATATTTTCGCATTAGCATCTTTATATAAATTATCAATATTAATATCTCATCATGCAAATATATGTAAATTAGTATTATCTCAAACAATAAGATCTTTAATATTAATATTTCATCATGCAAATATATAAAAATTATTTATATTATTTCATGTAAAAACATTTAAATCTATATCATTAATTGAATATATCGTTCAAGTATTGTATCAAGATATATTCATATCTCAATAATTAATGCCTCATGTACTATATAATTGAAAATCATTTCAAAAATCGTATCAAGAACCATAAGAATTATTTAAAGAAGTTATATTATCTTCTAATTTTTTATCTATATAAACTCAAGATTCTTTATAATCTGGTAAATACATTCAAGAATATTGTAAATAATTTGCTTTACTCAAGAAACAATATGTATATATATTTCAAATATATAAATTTAACTTTTTATTTCATCAATTTCAATCATTAATTCAACCAAAATCATAATAACTATTACCTGAATATATAAACTGATTATTTCATTGTATAGATAAATTTGAATATTCTCAATCTCAAGTACCAAATTCAATCTTTTCAAATTTTTCATCTAATCAAGTATAAAAAGTATTTGAATTATTCATATCATCTTCAGATAGTAAAAAAACTGGCATAGAAACATTCATATTAGATCATCATTTTGATCAAATATTATAAGAAGTATCTAAATATAAATATTCTATATCTTTTATTTTTGATAAGGTTCATCATCATTCAAGATCCACAAAAATTACTCATCACATAACATAAGCACTACCTACATTTGAAGAACTTATATGTCTATTTTGAAAAGTATCTATTATAGTCTCATATATATTTATGTTCTGAGAAGAATTAAATTTTGATAATATAGGACCAAAACCCACAAAAAAACTTGTAGTAAAAATCACAACTAAAAATAAGACTGACATCAAATAAAACATAAAATATTTATTATATAATAAATTTAATTAATTATTTTTAATACTCAAACAATATTAAGAATTAATAAAATATATTTTTATTATTCAATATTATCTTTTATAGATAGATTATCTATATCATCTTCTTTTTCTATATGATAAGCACCTTCATTGTTTCCATAAAAAGTATTATTAATGATTTCAATATTATCAATTTTATATTTATCCTCATAATTATTAAGCCAAATTCAGTAATGTTCATTATCATAAATATTATTTGAATCAATAGATAATACATTTGAATTTCTAACATATATTCAATTTCAAATTCATGAAGTGCTACCATTATTATTTTTTGTATCAGATATATCATTATTTTTTACTATTGATTTATAATTTTTATCATTTATTTTATTTATAGAAGTAACAGTCATAGCACTTCACCAGTTGCTTTTAATAGTATTTCAAATAACTTCAACATGAAGAGTCGCATCACCTCATCAATTTAATTCAATTCATGCATAATTCTTTTTATCAATAAGATTATTTCTATATACTTTATTGTTTTTTATCAAAACATATCTTTCATCAGGTTCTGTATCTTCATTTGATGGTGAAGAGTTTCTACCATAATGATGAATTCATCTTTCTATATTATCACTAATCTCTGTATTTATAATTTCTCCATAAGAATATAAAGTTATACCATCTCAAGTATTATGAGTAGATTTTGAATTTCTTATTGAAA
>NZ_JAEDAM010000093.1 GCF_018420025.1 Candidatus Vampirococcus lugosii
GAAATATTAAAATACCAGTGATAGTAAAAGAAGATAATTGGGTTCCAGTTAATAATACAAATAGTGATTGATCTTCATTTATTGTATTATGAGATAATAGTGAGATTGTAAAAAAACAAGATGGAACAAGTTTATCAGGTGATAGTTTGGATGATGTATTTGTTGAAGTGAATGAATATAACATGGAACAAGGTATTAGTCGAAAGACTTCATGTGTAAAGCTAATATCAGAAGTAGTTTGTGAAAATTTGGACCCAGATAATAATACAGTACTATTATATGATGATGACTGGAATAAACAAGGTACTTTAGAAGACTGTTATGAAGACAAGTTTACTTATGTTGTTGACACAGCAATGTTTCCTGTTGGTGATGGTGATGATGATGGTGATTCTGGTGCTCCTAGTGATGGAGAGTATGGAAAATTACGGTTGGCTTGTATACGAAAATAGAAAAAGTTTCTATTGTGTTTCTTAAATTTTTGGGCGAGTAAAAAATATTTATTTTGTAGTAGTTAGTATTATTGTGTTTTCTTTTGAAATTATGATTTTTTTCGTTATAATGAAGTGTATTATTTCTTATCTTTTATTATTTTAAGTGCTAATAATATAATATGTTTATTAAAAAAAGTATATTGAAATACTTCTAATGTTAATTAAGTACAAAATAGAAGATTTGGAAGTTATTGGAATGAAACAATATTGAAGTATTACTATTTTTCAAAAAATATAAAAATGAAATTATGTTGATATATACAAATAGAATGTTTTTATTTAAAAATAAAAGCTCTCTTAAAAAATAGATTATCTTGAAGAAAATTAAAAAGAAATAGAAAATAAATTATAAAAATTGTGTAGTATATAAATCTATTTTTATATTCTCTTAAATCCTTGTTTAAATCAAGGATTTTTTATAGATTTTAATCTACAAAGATAAGATACAACTCAAAAATAAAAAAAATAAATTTGTCAATTACTATTTATATTTTTCATAAAAAATGCCAATACATTTTTTCTAATTATTGAATAGAATAAATATTATTATACTAATAATTTAATATTTTGGTGTAAAAAATAGAAAAAAGTCTTGCAAAAATAAAAAAAAATAATATTATTTTAATATATGCTAATTAATTTGAAAAAATTAGTATAAAATTTATTTATAATATTACTATAATAATTATGAAGAAAATATGATTACTTTTTATGTGAACACTTTTTTTATCTTGAATATCTTATGCAACAGTGAGTGCATGAGAAGAAGGTAAATGATATATAGAAAATTGAATAATATACTGTGAATGAGCTGAAGTATGAAGTACAATAGAAATAGAATGAGAAACTTATTATGTAGCAAAAGATATGGATGATGGAAAAAGTAATATAGATGATTTTGGATGAAAATATTCGGCTAATAGAATATGTACTAGTCATATTACTGATATGAGCAGAGTATTTTCACGGAGAGGAGAAGATTTTAATCAAGATATAGGAAATTGGGATGTAAGTAATGTTACTGATATGGAAGGTATGTTTTTAAGAGCAGAAAGTTTTAATCAAGATATTAGTAATTGGAATGTGAGTAATGTTACTAATATGAGTATGATGTTTGAGGAGGCAAAAGCTTTTAATAATTGATGTAAAGAATGAGATTTTAGTTGTGATTTAAATGATTGGGATACAAGTAATGTTACTACTATGAAATCAATGTTTTCTGATGCAGAAGCTTTTAATCAAGATATAGGAAATTGGGATACTAGTAATGTTGAAAGTATGACTAATATGTTTTTATCATCAACTGGATTATGAGTATCACAAAATTCATTTAATCAAGATATAGGAAGTTGGGATGTATCTAATGTGAATTATATGAATTCTACATTTTGAAAAGCAGAAAATTTTGATCAAGATTTAAGTAGATGGTGTGTAAAAAAAATTCCTCATATGCCGTCAGGTTTTAATACTGATTCATGATTTGAAGGAGAAAAAGCTAAAGAACCTAATTGGGGATGAGAAAATTGTGAACAAGAAAATTGTGAACAAAAAAATTGTGAACAAAAAGAAGAAAATAAAGATAAAGAAAAAGAAAAAGATAAAGAAGTAGATAAAGAAGAAGAAAAAGAAGAAGGTAAAGAAGAAGGTTCAGTAAGTTGATGATGAGAAACTTATACTACTAAATTGATGCCAGATGGTAATCAGTGGACTAGTGAAAATATGAGACATGCCCCAACCACATGAAATCACTCCTGTTATGATAATGATTCTGCTAATTGTGATGAATATGGTAGATTATATGATTGGAATGCAGCTATGACTGTTTGTGAACAATTATGAGGTTGATGGTCTCTTCCTAGTGATGATGATTGGCAAAATTTAGAAACATCTTTGTGATGTAATGATGCTAGTGATAAAGAAAATAGATGTCATGGTCTATGACGGAAATGAAATAAAATGTGATGAGTTCTTAATCAATTAGGATGATATGTGGATTCAGCTGGAAAATTCCGAAGTCTATCAAGCCGTTATGGTTATTGGTGGACTAGTACCGAGGGAGCTTTTTCGCGAAGTAATGATGATGTTAATGAATCGGAGAGGGCTGCTATTATGCGTAAAACAACGGGTAATAATCCAGAAATCACAAGGTGGTATTCATTTAGAACAATGAGTCATTCTGTAGTTTGTGTTAAAAAATGAGAATGATGAGATAAAGAAGAAAATAAAATTGAAGAAAAAGAAGTAGATAAAGAAAAAGAAGAAAAAGAAGAAAATAAAGAAAAAGAAGAAAAAGAAGAAAATAAAGAAAAAGAAGAAAAAGAAGAAAATAAAGAAAAAGAAGAAAAAGAAGAAAATAAAGAAGAATGTTCAGTAAATTGATGATGAGAGACTTATACTACTAAATTAATGCCAGATGGTAATGAATGGACTAGTGAAAATATGAGACATAAACCAAGTGAAGGAAATTCATGGTGTTATGATGATGATTCTGCTAATTGTGAGAAGTATGGTAGATTATATAATTGGGATGCAGCTATGACTGTTTGTCAACAATTATGAGATTGATGGAATCTTCCTAGTGATACAGATTGGCAAAATTTAGAAACATCTTTGTGATGTAATAATGCTAGTGATAAATGAAACAGATGTGATGGTTTATGATGGGATACAACTTGAAATGCTGGTAAATTGTGATGATTTATTAACTCCTTAGCTGGTAATCGTGGTATTTATGGTGATTTTTCTGAGTTGGAAGAAAAAGGTTATTGGTGGTCTAGTGCTGAACATTCTCACTATACTAATTCTGCTTGGTATCGTCTTTTTTATTCAAAAAATTCTAATATAAATCGTTATTACGACTATAAGAAAACTGGATATTCTGTAGTTTGTGTTAGAGATTGAGATGAAGAAAAAAAATGTGAAAATAAAGAAGAAGAAAATAAAGAAGAAAAAATTACAACTTCTAGTGAAGATTGATATATAAAAGATTGAATAGTATATTGTGAATGAGTTGGAGCATGAAAGACAATGGAAATAGAATGAGAAAAATATTATGTTGCAAAAGATAAAGATGATGCAAAAAATAATATAGATGAATTTGGATGAAAATATCCAGCTAATAGAATATGTACTAGTAATATTACTGATATGAAATTTATGTTTTTGGAAAAAGAAAATTTTAATCAAGATATAAGTAATTGGGATGTATCAAATGTTACTGATATGAGAGGTATGTTTTGACATGCAAAGAGTTTTAATCAAGATATAGGAAATTGGGATGTATCAAATGTTACTAATATGAAAGGTGTATTTATACATGCAAAAAGTTTTAATAAAGATATAAGTAATTGGAATACAAGTAATGTTGTTGAGATGAATAATATGTTTTGATGAGCGAAAAGTTTTAATCAAGATATAAGTAATTGGGATACAAGTAATGTTACTGATATGAGTAGTATGTTTACACGAGCAGAAGATTTTAATCAAGATATAGGAAGTTGGGATGTAAGTAATGTAACTACTATGAATAAAATGTTTACATATGCAAAAAATTTTAATAAAGATATAAGTGATTGGGATACAAGTAATGTTGTTGATATGGAATGGATGTTTAGAGAAGCAACTAGTTTTAATCAAGATATAAGTAGTTGGGATACAAGTAATGTAACTAATATGATTAAAATATTTGATAATGCAAAAGCTTTTGATCAAGATTTAAGTAATTGGTGTGTTGAAAATATAGGTACTAGACCAAAACACTTTTATTTAAAGGCATGATTTGAATGAGAAGAAAATAAAGAGCCTAATTGGTGAAAAGAATGTAAAAATAAAGAAGAAAAAATTACAACTCCTAGTGAAGATTGATATATAAAAGATTGAATAGTATATTGTGAATGAGTTGGAGCATGAAAGACAATGGAAATAGAATGAAATGAATATTATGTAGCAAAAGATAAAGGTGATGTAAAAAATAATATAGATGAATTTGGATGAAAATATCCAGCTAATAGAATATGTACTAGTAATATTACTGATATGAAATTTATGTTTTTGGAAGAAGAAAATTTTAATCAAGATATAAGTAATTGGGATGTATCAAATGTTACTGATATGAGTTATATGTTTACATATGCAAAGGCTTTTAATCAAGATATAAGTAATTGGGATGTATCAAATGTTACTAGTATGTATAGAATGTTTAGAGAAGCAGAAAGTTTTAATAAAGATATAAGTAATTGGGATGTATCAAATGTTACTGATATGGATAGAATGTTTTTCAGAGCAGAAAGTTTTA
>NZ_JAEDAM010000002.1 GCF_018420025.1 Candidatus Vampirococcus lugosii
CCAGAAACTAATATTTCTTGATATTGATATGATTTTGTTTGAGTTTGAATTTTTTCTTTAATTGTTTGATTTTCTGGTGCTTTTATAAGTCTTTTGATTTCCAAATGGGTTGCGAAGTGGATGTATAGTCCTCAAATTATAAATCCAGAAAATTTAAGTCAATTTGGTGAAAAAGAAATATTTGTTTATCAAGTAGTAGAAAGACTTGCAAGTAGATGAAATATAAAAACTCCAGAAGTATGAATATATGCTTCAAATGAACCAAATGCTTTTGCAACATGACCTACTAAAAATAATAGTTTAGTTGCGGTAAGTAGTTGATTAATTTATAATATGGATTTTGATGCTATAGAATGAGTTGTAGCTCATGAAATGGCTCATATACTTAATGGTGATATGGTAACTATGACTTTATTACAATGAGTTATGAATACTTTTGTTGTTTTTCTTTCTAGAATTATATGAACATTTGTAGATAAGGCTGTGTTCAAGAATGAAGATGGACCTTGATTGTGATATTTTTTGGTATCTTTTGTATTGCAAATATTGTTATCCATATTGGCAAGTATAGTATTGGCTTGGTTTAGTAGATATAGAGAATTTAAAGCTGATGCTTGAAGTGCTGATTTAGTTGGTAAAGAAAAAATGATTGCTTGATTGCAACAATTACAAGTTTTAGTTCAAAATATTGAATTTGAAGATAATCAAGCAACAAATAGTATGAAAATAGTTTCTTGAGCTTCAATAATGAAATTATTTTCATCTCATCCTCCTTTGGAAAAAAGAATACAGGCATTACAATCAAAATAAAAGAAAAATAATATAAACTTTTATTAAATATTATTGTACTGACAATTTGATGTTGTTAGTACAAAAAATAAAAATATACTTGAAAATACTTATAAAATTGTTATAATGACAAAACTTTTAAAATTTAATACTTAAATGTTATTAATTATGGGTTTAACTGTAAAAGATCTTGACCATATATCTAAATTATGTTCTTTGAATATAAATGAATCTGAAAAAGATAAATTTATAAGTCAAATTGAAGATATTTTATGATTTGTTTCTAAATTACAAAATTTGGATATAGATTCTGTAGAATCTTTATCTCATCCTATAGAAAATAATTATATGGAAATGAATACTTGACTTGAAAAGTCTAATTTTTCTGATGGATTTATTAAAAATATTAATCATAATATAAAAGATAACTGAATAGTTATTAAATCTGCGATTAAATAACATAAGTATTATAAAAATCTTTAATTTAATAAAAAATAATTTACATTATGGCTACAGCAAAAAAAGTATCTTTGGATAAAATAAGAAATATTTGAATTATTGCTCATATTGATGCAGGGAAAACAACAGTTACAGAAAGAATTTTATTTTATACTGGGAAAAATCATAAAATTGGTGAAACTCATGATGGTGAATGAACAATGGATTGGATGGCTCAAGAACAAGAAAGATGAATAACAATAACATCTGCTGCAACTACTTGTTTTTGGAAAGATAGTCAAATAAATGTAATTGATACTCCTTGACATGTGGATTTTACTGTTGAAGTAGAAAGATCTTTGAGAGTTTTGGATTGATGAGTTGCTGTTTTTGATTGAAGTGCATGAGTAGAACCACAATCTGAAACAGTATGGAGACAGTCCGATAAATATAAAGTTCCTAGAATTGCATTTGTTAATAAAATGGATAAAATGGGTGCTGATTTTTTTATGTCTTTGAAATCTATAGAAGAAAAACTTACAGATAAATGAGTTGCTGTTCAAATTCCTTGGGGTTCATCTCAAGATTTTCAAGGTGTTATAGATTTGATTACTATGAAAGCTTATACTTATGAAGGTAATCATGGTATGGAAATGGTAGAACATGCAATTCCTGATGAATATAAAGATCAAGCTGAAGAATATAGAGAAATTATGCTTGATAAAATTTCTATGTTTGATGATGAATTAGCAGATTTATACTTATGAGGTGAAGAAATTTCTGTAAATATGATAAAATTAACTATTAGAAAATGAGTTATTTCTAATGAATTATATCCTGTGATGTGTGGTTCTGCATTGAAAAATGCATGAGTGCAAGCTGTTTTGGATGGTGTTGTAGATTATCTTCCTTCTCCATCAGAAATAGGTTATGTAGAATGAAAAAATCCAGATAATTGAGAAGATGATAAAAGAAAATTATCAGAAGATGAAAATACTTCTGCTTTGGCATTCAAAATAGTTAATGATCCGTATGTAGGAACATTAACATATGTAAGAGTTTATTCTGGTGTTGTTAGATCAGGTGAATCATTGATGAATCCTATTACATGAAAAAAAGAAAGAGTAGGTAGACTGTTGCTTATGCATGCAAACAAAAGGGAAGAAGTTAATGAAGTGCCAGCAGGTAATATTTGTGCATTTTTGTGACTTAAAGATGTTAGAACTTGACATACACTTTGTGATATAAAAAATCCAATTATATTGGAAGAAATGGAATTTCCAGAACCAGTGATTAGTATGAGTATAGAACCAGCATCAAAAAAAGATCAAGAAAAAATGTGATTAGGTTTATGAAAACTTGCATATGAAGATCCTTCTTTCAAATTCTATACAGATGAAGAAAGTTGACAAACAATAATTGCAGGTATGGGTGAATTACATCTTGATATTATTGTAGATAGATTGAAAAGAGAATATAAAGTAGAAGCTAATGTATGAAAACCACAAGTAAGTTATAGAGAAGCTATACAAATTGAAGCTAAATGAGAAGGTAAATTTACTAAACAAACTTGAGGTAGAGGTCAATATTGACATGTATTATTAAGGGTTGAACTTCTTGAAGATGAAGAAAAAAATTATGAGTTTGTAAGTGAAATAGTATGAGGTACTATTCCAAAAGAATTTATACCTGCTATTGATAAATGAGCTCAAGAAACTATGAAAAAATGAATATTAGCATGATTTCCAATTATTAATGTTAAAGTAACTGTTTATGATGGATCTTATCATGAAGTTGATAGTTCTGAAGTTGCTTTCAAAGTTGCAACTTTTAAAGCTCTGAAAGATGCATTTAGTAAAGCTGAAGCAGTTATCTTGGAACCTGTTATGGATGTAGAAGTTACTACTCCTGATGAATATATGGGTGATGTAATGTGAGATTTGAGTTCTAGAAGAGGTAGATTAGAATGACAAGAACAAAGAGGGCAAGCAACTATCATTAATTGTAAAGTTCCTTTATCAGAAATGTTTTGATATGCTACTGATCTTAGATCTTTTACTCAAGGTAGAGCTAATTATGTTATGAAATTTGCTAATTATGAAAAACTTCCTGATACAATGATGAAAGAGTTGATAGAAGAAAGAACATGAAAATTTAAATCGCTTGATGATAATTAAATATTAGTATTTAAAATAAAAAGAAGATTATTTATAATAATCTTTTTTTTATTATATTAATAATATAAAGAGATATAATAAAGTTTTTATTTAAATTAATAGAAAAATGTTAATAAATTAATTGTTACAAAATTTATTATGATTACAATCAAGATTTTAGATTAAAAGTTAAAGATTTATTACAAGAATATGCATTAGATACATTATTAACCGAATTAAAAAATAATAAGTAAAGTTTACTTTAAAATATATAATATACATATAAATAAACTAGAACAAATAAATAAGCTTCAAGAAAAAATATTTTAATTATTTAAAATAAAATTATAAAATTTGTGTATTACATAAAAAAATTTCTAAATCCTTCATTTAATCAAGGATTTAGAAATTTTTTTCTAAAAAGATGAGTTTAAAACAAAAAAAATATAATAGTTATTCTAATAATTAATTGTTACAAGCCCAAAATAAATAATCATCATTACATTCTAATCAATGGTGGCAATCGTATCTAGGTGTAAGAATTGCAGACATAACTCTACCTCGAAATTGAAATACTACTTTACGTTGAAATGTATTTTTATGACAATGAGTTAGTGTACCCTTAGATTCCCAATTATTTGTGTCCACACCATTTTTTTGTAACATAACTGATGTTAAACCATTATCAATAGCAGAATTACATTTGTCTTGTGTATCAATTACTACACAATCAGATCATTGAATATCATTTCAATTTGTAACACTAACACCTAAAAATGTGGAAAATACACATACTGATACTGCAATTTTCAATATGCTAAATCATTTATTGTTATTCATATTTTTTTATTGTTTATTTATATAAATATATATTTTATCTATAGCCCAAAGACAAATAAAAGTTCAAAATTATTAGTCAGACTTAACTTTCCTGAATTTTTCAATAGATTTTTTTATAATATTTTTTTAATTCAATCTCTGATTTATTTCAAAAAAGTTCAATTATATTAATTTCAATAATTTTAAACATACTGATTATATAATGATATAATTATAAATTACAAGTAATTTTCAATTAATTTTTATAAATTATTAATTATTTTTTCAAAGTATTATATATTTTGTATACTTTATCAGAAAATACTAAATCATAATTTCATAAATATTGTATGTAATCTCATCATAATGAATTTTTGAAATCTGAAACTCAAGCAAGAGAATGTGATTTGTTCCAAGCTGGAGCAACTCATAACAAATCTATTTTTTTAAATCATTTTTCTTTTGCCCATATAAATAATTGATATTTAAGATATTGATGTTGTCATATGTTTCCTGCATCTCTATCAGATGCTCAATATACATAATACAAAATATCTCAACTATAAATACATATACTTCAAGCAACCAATTTTCAATCAAGTTTGACAGCAAATATATCACCTACTTTATTTTCTTTTAAATAATCATAAAGTTGAAAATATTCTTTCCTACCTGGAATACTTAATCATTTTCAAAATAAAGTTTTGTACCATAAATCATAGAATTCATTTATATTATCTTTTGATAAAATAACAAATTCAAGTCATTTTGATTTTCATTTTTTGATTTGATTTTTTGTATTTTTACTAATATTTGACCAAATTTCATCTTCAGATTTTGAAATATTTACTATTACATTTGCAGGAGGCATATTCTCTCTTATAGAAGAAATAAGTCATAATTCTTTGTTCAGTAAACTTTTTTTATTTTCATATATTTTTTTTATATTTTCAATATTTTCTTCTTTTTTAAGTTCTACACTAGCTATATCAAATATAGAATTATTAAATCCAAATTGAATATATATATCTCACCAAGATTTATAAAAATCTCTTTTTATAATATTTATATTTTTTTTAAATTCTTCTATATTTTCCAATTCATAACTACAATCTATTCATAAAATTTGATACCAACTCAGTGAAAATCAAAATTTACTTTTTTCTTTTACTACACCAAAATAATCATTACCAAAAATATTTATTTCAAAAATAGGTTTTTTGTATATATATATTTATTTATATATTTCCAATGTTCATTTTGATAAAAATTTGACATAATTTTATATATTTTAAATATTAAATTTTTTCAATTTTTGGCATATTAAGTATTTCAAAAACTTTTTCAAAAAATATTTTTAATACTTTCAAAAAAATTAAATTAGATTTTTTTTGTTCAGTATCCATATTTATTATTTTGTCAGAATTTGAGTAAAAATTATTAAATTTTTTACAAATTCATAAAATATATTGTGCCAAAATATGAGCTTTATAAGATTTACAACAAGATTGTAAAATCATAATAAAATAAGAAATATTTAATAAAATTTTTCTCTGTTCTCAATTTAATAATGAAATATCAATATTTTCAATATATTCAATATTTATTTTATTTATCAAGGCATTAATTCTTGCAAAAGTATATTGTATATAAACTCAAGAATCTCAATTTAATCTTGTCATCTGTTCCAAATCAAAATTAATATCTTTTTGTCTATCATTTTTTAAATCATTGAAGATAATAGCATTTACAGCTAATTTTTCTGCCAAATTTTGATTTATTCATTCAAATTCATTTATTATTTTATTTTTAATATTATCCAAAAGTTCAGCTAATCTATAAACATTTCAACCACGAGAGGACATTTTAACTCAATTCCAAAGCATAAAACCAAAAGATATATGTTTAAAATTTTCTTTATCAATTCACCAAAGTTTACTTCAAAGCAAAAAAACTAATTCAAAATGTAAGGATTATTCTGGTCATACTATATAGTAGATCTCATCAGATCATAATATAAATTTTCTATATTTTAATAAAGCTAAATCTCTGCTAGCATAAGTTCAAGCTCAATCAGATTTTTTAATCATCAAAATTTCTATATCATTTTCATCAATATCTTGTCATTCATTATTTTGCAAAATTTGATAATATATTTTTTTGTTTTGTTTTAATTTTTGGAATTTAACTATAAAAGCATTATTTTCAAATTTTAAATAATTTGATTTTTCAAGATCTTTTATTATTTCGTCTTGTATAGAATAAGAAAAAAATTCTCATAGATTAGTATCAGGTTTTATATTTAATCTTTCAAAAATTTGTTCAAAATCAAGTAAAGAAAGTCTTCTAAATTCTTGTCGTATATCATAAATTAAAGGATCTCAATTTTCCAATAATGAAAAATACTTCCTAGCAAAATTATTTTTTTGTTCGTTATCAATTTTTTTGTATGAAGAATATAATTTTCATAAATTTTCAGTTGGATTAGAGTCCAATTTATCAAAAATTTCTTTTCAATTATTTTGATATTCATAAATCAAGCTATATAATGTTTTACCAAAAGGAGTTCACCAGTCTCCAAGATAATTCCATCTAAAAACTTTTGCTCACATAGTTTCAAAAATATTTGATAAACTTTCTCAAATAATAGCCGATCTCAAATGTCAAACTGTCATTTGTTTTGCCATATTACAAGATGGATAATCTATACATATTTTTTTATTTTCAAAAAAATTAATTTTGGGATAAAAATTATTATTTAATATTAAATCAATTTCTCATAAAATATAAGATTCTTTTACTTCAAGATTTATAAATATTCATTGTTGAATTATATTTTGAAACAAATTACTTTTTGATAAAATTTCATAAACAAAATCAGCAAAACTTTTTATATTATCAAAATTATTTTTATTTAAATCAAATATTTTTTTGATAGAAAAAACAAAATCAAAATTATCAAGATTTGGAATTTCTATAACAAAATCATCATCAGTTTGTATATTTTGCTTTTTTAATAAATTTATAATTTCATTATTTAACTTATATATTTCAAAATTATTCTTGTCCAAAAAAGAATTGTTATAATTTTTAAATTTAATATTTTGTAAATCATTTTGAAAAAAATCAATTTCATTGTATTGATAAGAATAATTATCAAGCAATTTATCTATTAAGTTTTTTAACATTTTTAAAATTAATTTATTTAAATAAAATTTAATTAGCAGTTCTTATACAACGAACATACAGAGGTTCTCTTTTGTTAAATTTTGCTATATTCATATATTCAAAATACATAGAATAAGCATTATTTACATCATCCTCCGTTTGAGTACTTGACCAATATCTAAAATTTGTAAATCAAGAAACAGATTCTTTATTTTTCCATAATCTATGTAATTCTCTAGCAGATGGTAAATACCAGTCATTAAATCAATTTTCTTCTTTTTCCCAGCAATATTTTGCAGCATCAGATCATTGTTGCATCAAAAATTTAGTATTTTCATATCAATAATCCATATCACTAACTCAACTCAAAGCTTCTAATCTATTAAGAAAAGAATATTTATCCGATGCATCTTGTTTTTCAGATATTAATATATTTTTTTCTCAATCAGGTCATAAATCATTTCATATATAAAAAACTATTCATCATCAACAAGAATCTCAAATTTTAACATCTTGATCACAGTATTTTCATAAATTAGTATCTATAACTGGCTCATCCAAATCTCAATTATTTTTTTCATAATCATAAAATCAACTCATATTTTCAGCATCCAAAGATTTAAAAATTACTATAATAATCAAAAATAAAAAAGAAAAAATTCATAAAGATGCAGAAAAAATTGGCCAAAAATATTTATTATTTATTTTATCTTTAATTTTCAAAAACATAAAAAAAAATTAATTACTAAATTTGATTTATAATATAATAATTTATTTAAATATTTCAATATAATGTCTGATCTTGTGTAGCTAAATCGGAGAAAAAACTAAATTTTGTTGATTTTGTAGGCAGTTTATTTAATTTCTATTTCAGAAAAATTTTCAATTAAGTAATAATACTCAACTACCATGTATACATTATGTTTTTTTAATTATTTATTATGAAAATATAAAAAATATTATTAATAATACTAAAAAAACTAGTACAGACAAATAAATCAAATTTTTAATTTTTGTTGATTTCAATTCTTGTTGTATACTCTCTTTTTCAAAAGAAATTTCTTTATTTTTTTGATAAAGTTTATCTTTTTCTTGTGTATAATCAGGTAATGCAACAGAATTTTTTAATTTAGCTTCCAAAATTCAAATATTATGTTGCATATTAAAAATAATAGCATTTTTATTTTCTAATTGTTCATCTTTTTCTTTGATTAGATTTACAAGTGATGATAATTGATTTTGAAAATCTTGAGATTGATTATCTTGATTAGTAATATTTTGTTCATCATCAACTTGTCAAGAAACAATAACTTGTGAAAATGAATCTTGTGTTTGCTCAAATGTAGATTGCAATTCTAATAATTCTTTTTCACAAAGCATTATTTTATTTCAAATTTTGTTATAAGATAATCTTCATTTTTTTACATATCTATCTATAGTTCTAGTGCTAACTCATATAAGTTTAGCAGCTTGATTTCTTCAAACATTATAATTCAAATCAGTCATCTAAATCTTTATTGGAATCTAAAATTCATTTAACTCAAAGTGTTAAAAATACTCATGTAAAAATAGCAATAATTATAAGATAAGTTGTAAAAATATTAAAATCTATACGATTTTGTAAAAAAGGTATTTTTTGAGAAAAATTATATGTAAAACCTTGAAAATAAATTATCAATAAAAGTATAAGACCAGCTATTCAAATCAATAAAAATAAATATTTCATAATTATAATTTTTTAAGTAATAAATTTGCAAGAGCAACTATAATAGATAAAATTAGAACTTGAATAAATGTTCATAACTCAATTTGAATTCAAATATTGAGATAATTGACAGTATATGCAAAAAAATAAAAAATTCAAACATTTATCAAAATTGACATAATACCTGACATAAGAAGCATAAGAGGAAAAATCAAAACCTTCACTAATCTTTTTACTACCTCGTCAAAAACCCAAAAAATTGTTCACAACAAAAAAACAATTTCTAAATTTAATGCAGAAATAGGATCTACTGAAAGTCATATTTCTGGAAAATATTTAATAATCACATACAAAACTGTTCAATTTATCAAAATACTTGATAATATTTTATTAATCATAGTTAATTATTTATATTCAATAAATATTTATTTAATTTTTAATTTTTAATTTTGCAATTTCATATTCTATATTTTCAATTTTTTTCTTGATTTCTTTTATTTTATTAGTTTTATCTTCTACTACATTTGCTGGAGCTTTTTCAATAAATCATGGACTAGAGACAAGATTTCTTAATCATTGCAAAAATTGATTTTCATCTTCCAATTCTTTTTCCAAATTTTTTAAAATATCTTTATTAGATAATTTTTTTATTCATCTAAGTCAAAGTTTAGTATCATCAACATATCAAACAGAATAATCATCAGTTATTTCTTTACTTGAATTTGAATAATTAATTTTTTGAGTTCATACCAAACTAATTAATATTTTTTCATATTTTTTTATAAAATTTATCAAAACAGTATCAGTAGACAATATTATATCTACTTTTTCATGAGGTTTAGTATCAGTTTCACTTCTTAAATTTCTATATTCTCATACAATATCCATAAAAATTTTAATTTTAGGATCTCAATCAGAAAAATTTATAATTTGTGGAAACTGAGAATTTATTAAATATCATTCAAATCATAACAATGACCAAAGTTTTTCACTAACAAACGGAATATATGGATGCAAAAATTTCAAAATTGTTCATATTCCATAAATCAAAATCTTGCTAGTATATTCAGATTCTTGAACTTTTGATATTTCTATATACCAATCACAAAAATCATGCCAAGCTACTTTAATAATCTCTTGTCCAAACTCTCATAACATAAATTTATCTAAATAATTGTTTCATAATTTTGATAGATTATTTAATTTTCATAATATCCATTTATCAAAATCATTTAGTTTATCAATATTATCTTTTATATCATCTCTAATTAAATTATAATTTATTGAGATATTTTTATCTCAAGCTAATGCATTCATATAAATAAATCTAGATGCATTCCAAAGTTTATTTATAAATCTTTTATTGTAATCTAATTTATCCATAGAAAACTTCATATCATTTCATGGAGTAGTTCATAATATCAAAGACAATCTTAAGCTATCAGCTCAATATTTTTCTACAATTTCCAAAGGATCAATATTATTTCAAAGTGATTTAGATATTTTTTGTCATTTGTAATCTCTTACAAGTCAATGAAGATAAATATTATCAAATGCTTTTTTTCCCATAATTTCATTTCACATCATCATCATTCTAGCTACTCGAAAAAATATTATATCATATCAAGTTTCCATTACTGTATTTGGGTAATAATCTTTTAAGTCTTGAGTATTTTCTGGCCAACCCAAAATACTAAATGGCCATAAACTAGAACTAAACCAAGTATCCAAAACATCTTCATCTTGTTTTAGGTTTTCATCATTACAAGATTTACATACAAAATTAAATTTATAAAACTCAGAATTACCTGTTATATTTGAAGAATTATCCAAAATCTCTATTAAATCTTCTCAAATTTGCATTAAATCAGAAGAATCTAAATCAAAACTATTAAATAAATTTAATAATTCATTTACTTGTTCAAGCTTTTTATTATCATTTTTAAATTTTTCTTGATATATATTAAGATAAGTTTCATATATTTTTCATTCTCTAGGAACTATACTATCTTCAAAAAGAATATTAATTAAATCTTCTATATTAAACGGATTTTTAAGTTTAGTATCAGCAATAAGATTAAAAATAATCATAGACAAAATTTTCTTTTTATCATCATTTATCAATACATTATCTTCATCAAAAGAATTTTTATGTCAATTTTTACAATACCAAACTGGAATTCTATGACCCCACCAAATTTGTCTTGATATACACCAATGCTTTATATTTTCCAACCATTCATAATATATTTTATCAAATCTCTGAGGATATATTTTTGTTTCTCAATCTTTTATAGTTTTTATAGATTTTTGAGCCATTTCATCAACATCTACGAACCATTGTTTAGATAAAATTGGTTGTATTTTATTATTATATCTTTCAGAATAAGGAATTTGAGTTTCATATCTTTCTATCATTTCTATATTTCAAATTTCTTCTAATGTTTGCAAAAAATTAGAATAAACATCTTCCCAATCATAACCTGCAAATTCTCATGCTAGATCAGTAAATTTTCAATTTTTATCTATAGAAAAACGATCCATAGGCAAATTATGTCTTTTACCTATTTCAAAATCATTTATATCATGAGTTGGAGTAATTTTTAATGCACCTGTACCAAAAACAGTATCAACATACTCATCAGCTATTACTGGAATAGTTCTATTTACAATTGGAATTAAAACATTTTTTCAAATATATTTTTTGTATCTCTTATCTTTTGGATTTACAGCAATAGCAACATCAGCAAAAATTGTTTCTGGTCTTACTGTGGCTACAGTAATACTATCTCATTTTCATTCAATAAAGTATCTAATATAATACATATTAACTTCTTCAGTTTTATAATTTACTTCTATATCAGAAATTACACTTTTTGATTTGGAACACCAATTAACAATACGATCTCATTTATATATTTTTCATTTTTTTTCTAATTCAACAAAAGCTTTTCTAACTGCTCTAGAAAGTCTTTCAGAAAAAGTAAATTGCTCTTTTGATCGATCAACAGAAACTCACATACTATTAATTTGAGAAATTATTTTATTTCTAGATTTTTTTGACCAAGTCCAAACTTCTTCTACAAATTTTTCTCTTCATAAATCATATTTTGTAATTCATTTCTTTTTTAAACTTTTTTCAACTACCGACTGAGTTGCAATTCAAGCATGATCAGTTCAAGGTATATATAAAACATCATAACCAAGCATTCTTGCATGTCTTATTATAGCATCTTGAATAGATAACATAAAAGCATGTCCATTATGTAAAATTCAGGTTACATTTGGAGGTGGCATAGATATTGAGAATTTTTTTCAATTTGAAAAATCTATATTTTTATTATTTTTTGATAAAAATAAATCATTTTCTTTCCAAACTTTATTAATTTCATTTTCTAAATTATGATCATATTTTTTAGGAAAATTTAACATAATATTTTAATTATAAAATATATAAATAATTTTAATCTACAAGTTATTTTAAACAAAAAAATGTATATACTAGTTTTATATAGTTTTATATAAAATTTTCAAGTGTTTTTGAATTTTTGTGTACAGACAATATTAAATTGTAATTATAATAATAATATTTTTAATAAATAATATTCATTAAAAAAAGTACTTGCAAATATAATTAAAAAACTTATATCACTCATTACATTGATGTATCATAATAAAAACATAATATTACTAAACTAAAAAATATAATGTATGCCTGGTTAGAAGTAGTTGAATATATATTACATAATTGAAAATTTTTCCGAAATAGAAATCAAAGAAAACAACTACAGAATCAACAAAATTCACTCTTTTCTTTAATTTAGGTGCAGAAGATTAGAATAATTTTCTCTTGATTTTTTGTCTTTTTTATATAGTATGTTCCTTACTTCAATAAATATTTTTGAAGCTTTTTAGATTATAAAATTGAAAATTATGAAATATATGTTATTGATGTTCTTGTGATTATTATTTTTAGGTTGATGTACTATGACAGATACTGAAACAGATACAGATACAGATACTGAAACAACTACAGATACTGAAACAACTACAGATACTGAAACAGAAGGTACAGAAGATTAAAAATTTTAAATTGATTATATAAAAATATTAGTGATAGTAAATTACTAATATTTTTTTGTTTAAAATAATCTTGAAAGAAATGATAAATTATATATAATAAAAAATATTTAATTTTAAATTAAAAACTATTTAGATTATGTTTAATAAAAAAATATTTTTTGTAATATTGATATTAATATTTTCATTATCTTTTTCTTTTGCACAAGATTGGCATATAATACCATGAGGTTGAAGTAATGTTGATCTTGAAGATTGAGAAATAGTTGATCCATGAGAAATAGTAGAAAAAGTTTCTAATCCTGATAGGGAAGCAGATGAAACTGTATGGAGTAAATATGATGAAGAATATAATAAAATAGAAGATGATTTATGAACTCAATTTGCTACTGGTATTATGGGCTGGAATACTATTTTAAATTTTGCAGCACATTTAGTGAATCGAATGTCAAATGTTTGACTTGTAATTTGAGCTTTAATGATTATATATTCTTGATATATATATGCAAGTGCAGTAATTACTGGTAATTCTAGTAGATGATCTGAACCAGTAAAAAATGCTATTATTTGAATTGTTATAATTATATTTTCATATGCAATAATGAGAATTATAACTTATATGTTTTTGTAAAAACTTTTTATATTAAATAATTTAAATATATTAATGAAAATAGATACATCTAATGTTAAAAAATGAACAGTTTTAAATTTGGAGTGAAAATTGTATAAAGTAGTAGATACTTATCATACACATACTTGAAGATGAAGTGCAACTTATGGATTTAAAGTTAAAAATATTTTGGATTGATCTACTAATACATTTACTTACAAATCTTGAACAACTCTAGAAAGTGCTGATGTAAGTACAAAAAATGCAGTATATTTATATAATACATGAGATACTTATTCGTTTATGGAAAATGATACAGCTGAAATATATGATATAGATGCTAATACTATTGAAGATATAGTTCCTTATCTTAAAGAAAATTTGGATATATTTCTTATGATTTATGAAGAAAATGTGATATGAGTTATATTACCAGCTACTATTGATTATATAATAAAAGATACTATGCCATGAACTAGATGAGATAGAGCAACTGCTAGCAAAAAACCAGCTACTTTGGATAATTGATTGGAAGTTATGGTAGCAGAACATAAAAAGATATGAGATACTGTTGTTGTTAATACTTCTACACTTGAAACGAAATAAATAATTTTTTTAAAAATATCTTTAATATTAAAGATTAAATAATTAGATGCAAAAATATTATAAAATAATATTAATAATAAAAACTATATTTTTATTGATTTCTTGAGTACTTTTTTTTGTATTATGATTAACTCAAAATTCTTGAGAATTATATGGAGGGAAAAATAATATAATTTTTTTGGTAGATTTATCATTAGATAATGAACAACTTGATGATGATAGGGATTTTATTTTAAATTATGTAAATAAAATAAATAATTGACAAAAAGTATGATTGATAATATATGAAGATTGAAGTAATTATGAAATACCAGCTACAAATGATTTACAAACATATAAAGAATATATATATGCATTGTCTGTTTGATGAGTTTCTATACCTTCAAATAAAGATTATGAATACATATGAATAGATAATGCACTAAATAATTTTAATTTAAATTCTAAAGAATCTGATATATGAGTTATTTTATGATGAAATGTTTTATCAATAAATCAAGATGTATTAAATAGTATTAAATCAAAAAATCAAAAAATACATTATGTTTCTGATATACAAGTATCAAATGATTTAAATTGAAAATATTTTAAATATTGAGAATATAGTATGTTGTTTGAACAAAAAGTATGATTACAAATTGATTCTGAAAAAAAAGATTTATTAAAATTTATAGCACGATTTACAGGAATTTTATGAATATAAATAAACAGTATGTATGAAATAGTATTTAATACTTCACCAAATATATTAAATTATATAACTATAAATATAATATTATTAATTATTATTTATATAATATTTTTTTTGAGTATATTTTTTTTTATATTTGTATCAATAAAATTAGTTGAAAATTTAATTATGTATAGAAAAATAGATGAAAATAATAAAGAATTTATAGAAAATATTAAAAAATATTATTTGGAAAAATTAAAAAATTATGAATGAAATGAATTTATAAAATATTTTGTTTCATATATAGAAAAAATTATGATTAAAAATCAATATAAATCTATAGAAGATGTTTTATCTAAAATATGAATAAATAACGAAATTATACAAGAAATTGAAGAAATTATATATAATAATAAATCTTTGGATAAAGATACAGAAAATATTATTAGATCTAAATTGAAAAATTTATAAATGTTTTCTAAAAATTATTTACTATTATAAAATTATTTAAATTAATTTATATTTTGTAAATAATAAATATAATTTTTTAAAATAATATATATATTAATAAAATATTAAAATGAATATACAAGATTTAGTCTCAAATATTTTACTTTTTCCAGAAGATAAAATAACAGCTGATTTAATTGTAGAACAAAAAAAAGAATTTTCAAAAAAAAATAATCTTAAATCAATTCCTACAAATATGGAATTACTTTCTGTATACAATAATATGCTTGATGAATGAAAAATAAAAGAAAATAAAGCAATAAAAATTGCATTAAGAAAAAGATGAATAAGAAGTCAATCTTGAATTGTTCCAGTACAAGTTTTGACAAAACCTTTTCCTTGTCCTGGTAAATGTATATTTTGTCCAGATGATGCAACTATGCCAAAAAGTTATATAAATACAGAACCATGAGCTATGAGAGCACTTTTGAATCAATTTGATCCTATTAAACAAGTTTATAATAGATTGCTTTCTCTTACTATGACTTGACATGATGTAGATAAAATAGAAATAATAGTACTATGATGAACTTGGGATTCTTATCCAGATAATTATAAAAAACAGTTTATTAAATCTTTATTTGATGCTTGTAATACTTTTTTTGAATTTAAAAATCAAACAAAAATAAAAGTTAATAATCCTAAATTTTCAAAATATACAATAACAGATGATTTAAATATAAATTATCCTAAAACATTACAAGAATCTCATGAAATAAATGAAAATTCAGAATGTAGAATTATATGACTTACTGTAGAAACTAGACCAGAATTTGTTAATGATAAAAATTGTCAATTATGGAGAGAGTTATGAATTACTAGATTGGAAATATGAATTCAAAATATGTTTGATGATGTTTTATTAGCAAATGAAAGATGAAATACAGTACAAGAATCTAGATTTGCACTTCATAAATTAAGACAATATTGATTTAAATTTTCTTGTCATTTTATGCCAGGTCTATATAAATCTACTATACAAAAAGATATAAAAACTATGGAATTAGCTTATTCTGATATTTTTATAAAACCTGATGAAATAAAATTTTATCCAACTTCTGTTATTGCAAATACTAAACTTTATGATTTATGGAAATCTTGAGAATATAAACCATTAACTAGCGAAGAAATAAAATATATTACCAAAAAAGTACAAGTTGATATAGTTCCTTCCTATTCTAGAATTAAAAGACTTATTAGAGATATACCCGAAACTGAAATTGTTGCTGGTAGTAATATTACTAATTTGAGACAAATTGTTATGAATGATATGGATTTGGAATACAAAAAAGATTATGAATTAAGAAAATTACATTATAAAAAAATGTATCCAAATATGAAAATATTAGATAATCTTTATGATTTTTTTGATATAGAAAAAGAAAAAAATGAAGAAGAAATAACTTATATTATTTCTGGTGAGCCAGATTTATTTTCTAGTAGAAATTTTGTTGCTATAGATACTAGATCTAGAGAAATTTCAAATAGAAAATTAATTAATTGAGAAGATTTTTTAGTTGTAAGAAAATATAAATCTTCAGTATGAAGTGAATACTTTATTAGTTTTGAAGATAAACTTTGATATTTATATTGATTTACAAGATTATTATTACCAAAAAATGAAAATACTGTCCAATATACTTGATTGTGAAAAAATACAGCTTTGATAAGAGAATTACATGTTTATTGACAAGTTGCAAAAATTAATGAAAAACTAAAAAATGCTTTTCAACATACTTGATTTTGAACTAGACTTATGGAAATTGCTGAAAAACTTTCATTATCCAAATGATATACAAAAATATCTGTAATATCATGAATTTGAGTGAGATGATACTACAAAAAAATTTGATATCATTTGGAATGAACTTATATGCTTAAATATTTATCTCCAGTCAACAATTAATTTTAATACTGTCCCTCAATTATCATAATTTCTATCGTGTAATCTAACTGTTATTTGTCTTCATTTATTCCTATTTAATATAGGAATTTGGCTTTGTTGTCAATCTTGATTTATTCTTAAATAATTTCAATCGTATTCAAAAGAAATATTTACACTTTTGCTCCTTCTTCAATCTTGAAAAACTAATGTTCAAGTTGAGCTTGAATTTATATTTACATTAGTTGACAAGTTTCTATTATATAAAGATAAAGTTTCATCTTTAGTTTTCCAACTTCATGGTTCCAATAATTTTCATCCAAGTCTCGTATATTTATGTTCTCATCATAATATTTGAATAAATACTTGATTTGGCATAACTTCTCTTTGTTCGTAAGTTATATGTCTATCTGATCAATTCGGTCTTTGTGTTGTATTTCTTAATCTCCTTATATTCCAAAATTTTTATTTTTTCTTCAAAATTGTTTGTCCTTCTTAATTGTCTTTCTGCATTTTGAATTTCTTGTTCAATTCCATATGAATTTGTTCTTTGTAAATTTTGAGAATTTGTAGTATGTCTCAAATTATTGTTTGACGGATAATCATCTGATTTTATCATTGTAACATTACATCAAGAAAGACATAATGATAATGCTAATGTTGCACTAGTTAATTTATTTGAATTTTTTTCAAAATTATCTCAATTTTTTTCAAAATTATCTCAATTATTAATCATTATTTTTTATTGTTTATCAAATTAAATATATATTTATATATATAAATAATTTGTTTTGTCAATATTTAATGAAGATTTAATGTTTTTTGCAATTGGAATTCATTCTTTTGAATATCAAGATAAAACTTCTTCTTTTGTTAATAAAAAAGAATTTGGTGAATTAAGTAATTTGTTTATAGTTGATTTGCTTAGTTTATTATCCAAAATAATATCAAAATAGTTCCAAATATAATAAGTTATAACTCAAGGAATTCTATTTGAATATCATTTTCATAAAATAGTTCATTTATAAAATTCTTCTGTTCATATTAAGTCATAAAACTTAAGTATAGAATCTTTTTGATTTTCTATTTTTTCAAAACATAATTCTTCATTTAATTCTCTTAATACTGAAAATTCATATAATAATATATTTTCACAAATTAAAATATCTAAAATTTGTTGTATATTTTCTTCTCTGATAAAGAATCTAGCATCATAAAATCAATTTTCATTTACAAAAAAATCTTTGCAACCTAAATTTAATAAATAATCTATATTATAAATTTCAGCTCATCAACCTATACTAGTAATTACTTTTTTTCATTTATTTTCATAATCGTTTTTATTTAATATACCAAATAATTTTCATTGTATATTTCTTACAAAATTTGAAATAGATATTCTAACATCTAAATTAGATCTTTTGTAATTATTTTTTTCCATAATTATTATATTATAAATAAATTATAGCAATTGTTATTATTTTAAAAACTTTTTTAAAATTTTCAAGTTAAATATTTCTCTTTTTGTTTTTTTATTTGACAATTACATATTTATTTTTGCTTTTTTACTATTTAAATTACAAAAAATATACATTATAATTTGACATTTTTGTATTGACTATATATAATGTACTTATCTTTATTTAAAGTAATAAATATAATCATATGTTTGATATAAATAAAAGAAAAATTTTATTTGATAGTTTGAGTTATGAAGGCAAGAGAGTAAGGATTTTGTCTATGCTTGAAATTATTAAAGAAGATTGAAATATATTTGATGAGCTTTATAATATATTATCTGAAAAAAATGTAGAACAAGATGTTCTTTATGAAATTCATATTACTATCTTGGAAGCTATATACCAAATTGATGTAGAAAAAATGGAAGAATCTTTGTCTAATTTGGAAAAATTAAGTAATAGTTTGTCTGAAATAAAAGAAAAAGAAAAAAAAGATGATATGAAAGAAGAACCTGATATGTTGTTAAATCATTTATAAATATAATTAAAACATAAAAAAATGGAAAATATGAACAATAGAGAAGTAAATGAAATTAATGAAAATCCTGCAGAATTAGATTCAGTAGAAAGAGAATGACTACAAAATTTAAAAGAATCTCCAAAAATATTAGAAGAATGTGCAAATAATTTAAAACAAGCTCTTACTTGAAAACTTGATTTAAGTGGTTTACCTGATAGATAAAGAGCTAAAGTTTTTGTATTTTATTAAGTTTTTTGAATTTAAATTTAAAAATAATTTTTGTGTTGAAAAATAAATTTAAATTGTAAATAATAAATATTTTTATATTTTATTTAATTTTTTTATGTGAAAAAAAATTAATTCAATTTTAACTGTATTGCCATTAAGTATTTGAGCTTGTTGAGTTGATAATGAAAATAATAATTTCTTTTGAAAAGATGATGTAATATCGCAAACTAGTGATAGTTTGTCTTGTTTGTTTTGTAATTTAGATGATTTGCAAGAAGAAATAAGTATTAATAATGTATGAAAATATAAATTTAAATGAAATGTTTTTAAGCTAGATAAATCAGAAATAGAAACAAACAAATTTGAAGATATATCAATATATGATTTTGATTTTTATGAATTATCACAAGGTGATTGACTTTGATCCATTGCTTCCAATTTTTGATATTCTTATACTGATAAAGATTTTGTAAAAAGATTTTTGACTATAAACTGATTGATAATAGATTCTTGAGGACATTTAAAATTTAAAGATTCAAATAGATTTATAAGACCTTGAGATGTTGTTTTTTTCAAAAAAGATTTTGATTGATATATTGGAGATATCATAAATGAAGATTTTGATATTGATTTTTACAATAAATATTATAGTATGGAAAAATGAATCTATTTGGATCAAGAAAAAGTTGAGTGACTTATATCTTCTATGAATGCAACAATAAGTTATATGAAAAATGAAAATAATAAAATTTATGTAAAAGATGATTTATATGTTGAAAAATTAAAATATAAGTTAGAACATGAGTTGGATAATATAAAAACTATATATGATCTATATGAAATAAGAAAATATATTTTATCAATTTGTAATGATCTTAATAAATATATAGATTATGATATGGTATCTGATATGAATATTGTGGATTTGTTTGATTATATGGCGACATTGTATAGACTAGATATTAGTAGACAGTATTTTTCTAGTTTAACTTGAGATGAATTTTTGCAGTTAGTGAATGAAAGATGACTTTGAAATATTATAGATTGATTGAAAATTAAAAGAATTCATAATTTTACTGAATATAGTAATGAAAATTATGAAAATTATAGAAATTATATATCAAATTTTTTTGAAGAAAAATCTTGAATTTTCCCCGAAAATTTGGATTTATCTGAAGTAAAAGATTTGTTTTATTGATTAATTTATTTGGAATCAAAATATCATATTTATAATAAGTCTCATACTTGAGTTATATGAATTGCTCAAACTACAAAATATATTTATATGTGAAAAGATTCTGTTGATTCAAAAGATAAATATGATTATATTTTTGATGAAACTACAAATCCATTTAATCCTGAGGAAAATATAGAAAGATGAATTCAATATATTGCTTTTTTGTATAGAAAATTTGCTAATTATTCAAATTGAGAATTTGATATTCATGATATAGTTTTTACTGCATACAATAGAGGTCAATGAAATATTTCTAGACTTTTGAAAAAATATTGAACTAATTGGAGAAATTATATAAATAATAAAGAATGAGAAAATTATTATTCAAAAGTAATTGGTTCAAAAAATAAATTAACATCTAAAACTTAATTGTTTATTTAATATAAAAATAAATTATTTATGTCAAATATATCAAAAAAAAATAAATGATATTTTTCTGAAGAAATAGTTAAAAATTATTATATAAATAATTGATTTAAATTTATAGAACAAAATTTTACGGTTAAATGATGAGAATTAGATTTAATCTTTTCTAAAGTTTGATCTTTAAAATTTATTGAAGTTAAAAATATTGATTGAATTAATGACTTATTTGATTATATTACTAAAAAGAAGTTGAATTTTTTAATAAAAACTATAAACATATATCTATACAAATTTGATATAACAAATATTGATTATAGTTTGGATGTAGTTTTTGTTAAAAAAAATGAAATTTATGAAATCTATGATAATATATGAATTTAACAATAATTAAATAATAAATGAAAAGAACGAAAAAAATATATATATTTATGTTGTGAATTATATTTTGATTTTGAGCAACTTTTTTATGATTTTATTATGTTTACTCAAATAATTTAAATTGAGAAACTAGTATGCTTATTGGTACTAATGATATGATAAAAGATATTAAAACTAGATTATCACAAATAAATATTTGATATGATAAAGATAAAAGTTATAAAAATAATGTTGATATAAATTCAAATGAAAATTATGAAAGATTTAAAGAAATTTGGGATATATTAGATGATAAATATTATTATCAAGAAGATTTGGATTATGATAAAATGATGGAATCAGCTATTAAATCATTTGTTGAAGCAACATGAGATCCATATAGTGTTTATCTTCCTGAAGATCAAAACAAATCTTTTCAAGAATGACTTGAATGATCACAAGATTTTGAATGAATTTGAGCAGTAGTAAGTAAAAGACAAGATTGAGTTCTTATTGAAGAAGTAATTCAATGAGCACCTGCATTCAATTCTGGTATGAAACCTATGGATATTATTTTGGAGATAAATTGAGAGCCAACAAAAGATCTTAGTTTATCTGAAGCGGTAGAAAATATTCGTGGTCCAAAATGAACTGAAGTAAATTTAAGAATTCTTAGAACTATTGATTGAGATAGAGAATTTATAGATCTTGAAGTAATAAGAGATGAAGTAAATGTTCCATCTGTAAGATGAGATATTAAGACTGAAAATTGATATGATGTATGATATATTAAAATATCTATATTTGGTGAAGATACAGAAAAAGCATTGAAAGAAGTTATTAAAAATTTTGAAAATAGTAATATTGATTGAATTGTTGTAGATCTTAGATGAAATGGTTGATGATTTTTGCCGATGGCAGTTAGTATTGCATCTTATTTTCTTCCTGAATGAGAAACTGTTGTCAAAACAAAATATAAAGATTTGCCATCTGAAGATTATACTTCTTATGGTTATATGGATTTACAAAATTTGCCAGTAGTAGTTTTGGTAGATGAATTATCTGCATCTGCATCTGAAATAATTGCGGCCGCTTTGAGAGAATGAATAGGTGCTAAATTAGTTTGAAATAAAACTTTTGGTAAATGATCTATACAAACATTAAATGATTTTGATGATAACTCTTCATTAAAATATACTATTTGAGCTTGGTACACACCATCTGGAAAAACTGTAGATAAAGAATGATTAGAACCTGATTATGAAATTGATTTAGATGTTGAACTGTATCAAGAAGAAAATACTGATACTCAATTACAAAAAGCATTAGATGTTTTGAAAGAAATGATTTGAAATTAAATTTTTATTAAAAAATAAATAATTTTTATTTATATTTAAATAAATGTTATGGATATATAATATATTTGTAATATTATAAACTTAAATTTTAACTAAATTTTTTATGTATTTTGTTGTTTTTTGAAAGAATATAGAATTATCAAAAATAGAATTAAATATTCTAAATCCTAGTAATCTTAAAATTGTTTGAAATGTAGCTTTTTTTGAAACTGATAATTATGATTTTTTATCAAAATTGTCTGGTATAGTTAAATATTGAAAACTTATAAATGAAAATGAATTTGTTTTTGATCCAAAAGTAATTCTATGAACTAATAATCTTGATTTTGCTAATTATATTAAAAAAAAATATTGAATAAAAAGATATAAAATAATTTGATTACAAAATACGGATTTGGAGATAAAAAATAAATGAATAGAAATTTTAAATTTTGATTGAAAATGTTGTTTAGTAAAATGATATCAAAATATTGATTTATATTCAAATATTGATTATGATAAAAGTATAAGTGGTATGAATGTTGGTATGATGCCTAGTAAGTTAACTCATCTTATGATAAATTTATGAATTTTTTCTTCTGATAATTTTGTAAATAATTTATCTATTTATGATCCTTTTGTTGGTTTTGGTACTACATGATTTGTAGCTAATTGATTGTGATATAATTTTATTTGAAGTGATATAAATATAAGTTCTGTCAAAAAAAATCTTAAATGGCGAAATGAAACGAATTTTGTAAATAATGATAAAAAATTTACATTATATAAACATGATGTAAATGATTTGTTTAAAAAATCTTTTCTTAAAAATGTAAATGTTATAGTATCAGAATGATTCTTATGACCTTTGGTAAGTAGAAAAACTAAAAAACATGAATATATAAATAATCAAAAAAAAGTATTGGAACTTTACAAAAGATTTTTTGATAATGTAATAGCTTTTTGGTGAAAAAATAATATAAATTTATGTATTACATTTCCATATTATTTGGAGTCAGACTCAAATTTTTTGGAAACAGAATTATCTTTTCATATAAAAAACTTATGACAAAAATTTTTTGTACCAAAAACTATTTATCACAGAAAAAAACAACTTGTTTGAAGAAAATTTATTATTTTTGAATAAATAATTTAAATTAATTAAAATAAAATTTATTATTTTATATGTTTTTAATACAATTATTTTATGTTTTTGTTAAATTATTTAAAAAATAAATGAGTATTTAATGAATTTGCTGATAAATCACAATTAAAAAAAGATATATTATCTTGAATAACAGTTGCTCTTGCATTAATTCCAGAATCAATTGCATTTTCTTTTGTAGTATGAATTAATCCTATAATATGATTACATACTTCTTTTATAATAGGACTTATTACTGCTATTTTTGGATGAAGACCAGCTATGATATCTGCTTTTACATGAGCATTGGCTTTAATTATGGGTTCATTGCTTTCAAGTTATTGAATAGAATATCTGTATTTAGCAGTTATTTTAATGTGAGTAATTCAAATTATATTTTGATTTTTATGATGAGGAAAATTGTTTAGATTAATTCCTTATACTGTTATGTTGTGATTTTTGAATGGTTTGGCAATATTAATATTTTTGGCACAAATTAAACATTTCAAAATAGATTGAGAATGGATAGCTTGATATGATGCTATTATTATGATATTTTTGGTTTTATTGACTATGTTTATTATTTATTTTTTACCCAAAATTACTAAATCAGTTCCATCTGAATTAGTTGCTATAATTGTTGTAACATTAATAGTTTTTTTGATACCTTGATTTGATGATACTAGAACTATATATTCATATTTAATTGAAAATGGTTTTGATTCGCTTGTTTGATCACTTCCAAGTTTTAATATTCCTGAAATACAAGATTCTATTTGGAAAATGTTGTATGTAACTTTACCAGTATCATTAATGCTTTTTGCAGTATGAACTATTGAAACTCTTATGACATTATGATTAGTAGATGATCTTACAGATAGTAGATGAAAATCAAATAAAGAAGTAAAATGACAATGACTTGCAAATATAATATCTTGATTTTTTTGATGAGTAGCTTGATGTGCTATGGTTGGACAATCTGTTATTAATGTAAAAAATTGATGAAGGTGAAGAATATCATGAATTACTGCATCTTTAGTATTAATGATGTTGATTTTATTTGCTGTTCCATTTATTAATTTAATACCTATAGCCTCATTAGTTTGATTAATGTTTATGGTTGTTATATGAACATTTGCTTGGCCAACATTAAAAATGTTAAATAAAATACCTATAGCAGATAGTTTTGTTATAATTTTGACTACTCTTATTACTGTTTATACTCATGATCTAGCTTTGGCAGTTGTTATTTGAGTGGTAATATCAGCATTAGTTTTTGCTTGGCAAAAATCAACACATATTGAAGCAAATAGATATATTGATAATAAATTAATTACACATTATGAATTAGATTGACCATTATTTTTTGCATCTGTAGAAAGATTTAATTGCTTATTTGATTTGGAAAAAGATACTAATGAAATAATAATAGATTTTGCTAAATCAAGAGTTATGGATCATTCAGCGATTGAAGCTATAAATAATTTAACAAGTAGATATAGGAAAAAATGAAAAATACTACATTTGAAACATTTGTCAAATGACTGTAAACAAATGATTAAAGATGCAGATGAAATAATTGATGTAAATATTTATGAAGATCCTAAATATAAAGTTGCTAATATTTAATTTTTGCTATTTTATAAAAAAAATAATTTATACTTGAATTTAAATAATAATTTATTAGTATAAGTAAACTTTATTATTAATTAAATTAATTTATACAATGTACAAAATAACAAATTTGTTATCTCGTGAAGTTTTGGATTCTAGGTGAAATCCTACTGTAGAAGTAGATATTGAATTATCAAATAAATATTTGTGAAAAGCTATAGTTCCATCTTGAGCATCTACTTGAATACATGAAGCTCTTGAACTTAGAGACAATGATAAAAATAGATATTTATGAAAATGAGTATTAAATGCAGTATCAAATATAAATAATATTATCAAAAAAGAATTATTAAATAAAGAATTTATAAATTTTGAAGAATTAGATAATTTTTTGATAGATTTAGATTGAACAGAAAATAAAAATAAATTATGAGCAAATGCTATATTATGAGTTTCTATGGCTTTTGTTTGTGCTTGTGCTAAACAGGAAGATAAAAAATTATTTGAATTTATATCAAATTGAAAATGAAAAGTTTTACCTATTCCTCTTATGAATATTATAAATTGAGGTTCTCATTCAAATAATAATCTTGATATACAAGAATTTATGATTGTACCTGTATGAGCTGATAATATAAAAGAAGCTATAAGAATGTGAGCAGAAGTTTTTCATAATTTGAAAAAAATATTGAATGAAAAATGACTTAGCACTTGAGTTTGAGATGAATGATGATATGCACCAAATTTGGAATCAAATGAAAATGCATTAGAAGTAATAATACAAGCTATAAATAAAGCTTGATATAATACAGAAAATATAAAAATAGCTTTGGATGTTGCTGCTTCAGAATTTTATTATGATGGAATTTATAAATTAAAATGAGAAGGAATAGAATTAGATAGTAAATGATTAGTAAATTACTATGAAAATTTAATAAATAAATATCCTATCATTTCTATAGAAGATTGAATGGACGAAGATGATTTTCAATGATGGAAAGATCTTAATAATTCTATTTGAGATAAAATTAAATTAGTATGAGATGATCTTTTTGTTACAAACATAAATAGATTAAAAACTTGAATAGAACAATGACTTGCAAATAGTATATTGATCAAACTTAATCAAATATGAACTGTTTCAGAAACATTAAATGCTATAAATATGGCTTATAAATCTTGAATGTCTTGTATTATATCTCATAGATCTTGAGAAACAGAAGATACTTTTATTGCTGATCTTTCTGTTGCTGTTAATTCTTGATATATAAAAACATGATCTTTATCTAGAACAGATAGAATTGCTAAATATAATCAATTATTGAGAATAGAAGAAGAACTTTGATCCAAATCTAAATATTGAAATTAACTTCAATTATTAACTAAAATATTATGACAAAAGAAGAAATTTTAAATAAAATAAATTGGGATAATTATTGAATTGGTAATTGTAAGATTTTTATAAATTTGTTTGATAAAGAAATTCCTTTTATTTTTTTTAAAGAAGATGATTTAGAAATAAGTATTACAGATAAAATGATTGAATCTGTAAATAATATATTAATGTTGGATAAATCTAATCTTGATATTATTAAAAAAATGTTATGGGAAGAATGTCAATTTTCTTTTACAATAGGGGACTATGGTTGTGAATTAAAAGAATGAGAAACTAATTTAGATACTAACTTAAAACATTTTTGAGTTTTAAATAAAGAAGATTCTTATTTAAAAAGTAAAATTAAAGAAATACATATTTGTGAAGAAAATGATATATTAAATTGATGTTATTCAGAAATCAAGATAGATTCTATTTCTGATAATTTAATTAGCATTATAATAAAAAATTGAAAAATAATTGATTTTGATTATAATGGTACTTATTTAGGTTGGTTTGATAAAGATGAACAGTATGCAAAAAATGCAAGGGCAAGAGTATTGAAGTAGAAAAAAATATATTTTTGATAAATAAAGGGAATAGTTGATTTATTTTAAGATTTTAGATTAAAAGTTAAAGATTTATTACAAGAATATACATTAAATACATTATTAACTAAATTAAAAAATATAAGTAAAGTTTGTTTTAAAATAGATAATATACATATAAATAAAGTAGAATAAATAAATGAGCTTCAAGAAAAAAATTTAAATTATTTAAAATAAGATTATAAAATTTATGTAGTACATAAAAATATTTTTATATTATTCTAAATCCTTGTTTAA